>NZ_BAABKC010000050.1:0-1723 GCF_039543625.1 Streptomyces similanensis
GTCTGGACTCCTCTCGTGAGACCCATCTGACCTGCTGTCACCTTTCCCCGCATCTCGGGGGAACCTCAGTCCGCCACTCGGTACGTCCGCAGGAAACCGCAGGCAAGAGCTGTGCACCCGGGTCGACTCGCTCCCGCAGTCCGGGCATGCCGCCCCCCGCCGTACTGCAGAGGTCGATGCGTATCGCCTCGTGACTAACGTCCAGCGACAGCACCGACACGTCCGCGATGGACGGTAACAGCAGGCCCTCCAGGCGGGGCGACATCTCTTCCACGACGCCGCACTGTCAACCACACCAAGATCGGCCCTGATCATTTTCAGGCAACTTCCTGAAGCCTGATCGGAGCACCAGCCGTAACTCAGCGTGCGCGCATCACGGAAAGCGAGCCAGAACCACAACCCGTGAACAAAGCCAGCAGGCATCCGCCGCAGCATGGGCCGGGTCGGCTCGAGCTATGACAACGCCCTCGCCGAGTCGTTCTTCCAAGGCCTCAAGCGCGAGTTGCTCCACGGTCGCCGTTGGACTTCGAAGGCACGGACCCGGCTGGAGCTGTTCCGCTGGCTGTCGTACTACAACCGGCGCCGTCGCCATTCCGCGCTCAGCTACCTCACACCAGCCGAGTTCGAACAGCAACTGATCACGACACATACGCTGTCACTCGTCGCATGAAACCCGGTGTCCACTTTCGGGGATCAGCCTCACCCGACCGGTACCCCTACGCCACGGGCAAGCACACACTGCACCGGGCCACATGCCGTGAGATCGAGCTGTCCGTCGGCCACGTCCCGGGGGGACGACTCCATCTGGATGCAGGGCGCGCTGACGACGCTCGCCCACGAAGGCACCACCAACTCCGGGTGGGCGACGCACAAGCGGATGATGGAGTCCGGCGAGGCGGCGGCCTGGGTGCCGAGCGCATCGGCCCGCGAGGCGGCATCCGATACCGCCTGTGCCGGATCTGCATGCCCCAGCTTCCCGTGGCCGACTGACCCGCCGCAGCCGGCTTGACGTTTTCCGGGTCTTCAAAGTTGAGCGGTGCGGAGGTGTCCGCGGGCTCGGCGGGTGGTGACACAGCGTGTGCGTAGGCGTTGGTCCTCTGCGTTGCGGAAGCCGAAGGCGTTGCGGGCCACGAGCTTGATCACGCGGTTGATGCCCTCGCTCTTGGCGTTGCTGTGGCCGGTGTCGAGGAACGCGGTGATCTCCGCCCACCACCGGTCCACGGTCACGGCCAGCCGGACGACCTCGGGGATGTCCGAATCCGCGCAACAGGTGAGGAACTTCCATCGGGCATGGCCGACTTGGTGCCGGTCGGCGCCGGTCCGGGCCAGGGCGAGGAGATTGCGCAGGCTCTCCTTCGCGATCCACGCAGTCAGCAGCGTCTGCCCGATCTGCCCCTCGCCCAGCAGTGGGTTCCACATTGTCGCGAACTGCTCATCGGTGAGGTCCTCGCGGTTGCGCAGGAGACGTCGTCTGGCTTTCCACTCCGGGTCGCTGGCGCGTCCGCGTCGTCCACGGGCCTCGGCGGTGGTGCGGCGCCGGAGTGTGGAGAGCATTTTGTTGGCGAGCTGGACGACGTGGAAGTGGTCGACCACGACGGAGGCGTCGGGCAGGCCGGTGCGGATCGCGGCGCGGTAAGTGGCCGACATGTCGATGTGAGGTTCCCCCGAGATGCGGGGAAAGGTGACAGCAGGTCAGATGGGTCTCACGAGAGGAGTCCAGACG
>NZ_BAABKC010000051.1:0-14977 GCF_039543625.1 Streptomyces similanensis
GTCTGGACTCCTCTCGTGAGACCCATCTGACCTGCTGTCACCTTTCCCCGCATCTCGGGGGAACCTCAGTTCGGTGTGGATTGCGACGTCTGCACCGGCAGAAAGGCCCTCGTGCCCCACCGTAATGCACCCCTGACCGAGACCGGACGCCTGCGCCTGGCCCGCTGTGTCGTCGAGGACGGCTGGACTCTTCGCCGGGCCGCCGAACGCTTCCAGGTCTCGCCCACCACCGCCCAGCGGTGGGCCGCCCGCTACCGTCGGTTCGGCGAGGCAGGGATGAGCGATCTGCCCTCCCGGCCGCACACCAGCCCGCGCCGCACCCCGACCCGCACTGAACGCGGGATCATCAAGATCCGCGTGCTGAGGCGATGGGGACCGGCCCGCACCGCACACCTGCTGCGGCTCGTACCCTCCACCGTGCACCGGGTCCTCACCCGCTACCCGTCTGGTCCGCCTCGCCCATCTGGACCGGGCAACCGGCCGTGTCATACGCCGCTACGAACGCGACCGCCCAGGCGAGCTGGTGCACGTCGACATCAAGAAGCTCGGCAACATCCCCGACGGCGGCGGTCACAAGGTCCTCGGCCGGCAAGCGGGCCGCAGGACCCGCTCGAACGCCGGCTACAGCCACCTGCACACCGCCGTCGACGACCACTCCCGCCTGGCCTGCAGCGAGGTCCACACCGACGAGAAGAAGGAGACCGCCACCGGCTTCCGGGCACGGGCGTACGTCACCTCGTGCGGGATCACCGTCGAACGGGTCCTGACCGACAACGGCGCCTGCCACCGCTACGCCACCGGCGCGACCAGTTGGCGGAGGCCGGGATCACCCACAAGCGAACCCGGCCCTACCGGCCCCAGACGAACGGCAAGGTCGAACGCTTCAACCGGACGCTGCTGGACGAGTGGGCCTACGCCCGCCCCTACCGCAGCGAACGGGAACGACGCGAAGCGTTCCCCTGCTGGCTGCACACCTACAATCACCACCGCAGACACACCGCGCTCAAGAGTCAACCACCCGCCAGCCGTGTCCCCAACCTCGCAGGGCAATACAGCTAGGCCCCCACCAGCGCCTCGTCGTCAGGCACGGACACGGCTTGCGCCGGCAGACGGTGCCACCAGTCAAGCTTCTCCAACAGTTCCTCACTCGGAGGAGACCAGCCGAAGGCGGCGCTCAAGACGTGAACCGCCAGCCGCGGCGGGACGGCGTTCCCGATCTGCTGCCCGATGTCGCGACCTGACCACGGGTAGTCGGCAGGAAACGTCTGAAGCCGTCCCGCCTCGGAGTGGTTGAATCGATCCAGTTCGGCTCCGTCGAGGGAGACGACACGGTTGCGGCGGATCTTGCCGGTCACAGTGGCAGAGGGTTGAGACGACGACCTGCGCCCACGCAGCTTGGGATCACCGCCGGTTCCGTAGTTCGAGATGACCTCGAAGGGCGTTCCTCGCTCGATCACGTCGCCCATGGTGCGCCAGGGCTCCTTCGACGCGTCGCCGGCATCACGCGGAACTCCCTTGCGATAGGTCCGGTGAGTAGGGGCGGGCAGTTTCATGTCGTGCTCCCCCCTGCGCGCGATCAGTACCGCCCGCTTCCGCGTCTGCGGAACGCCATAGGCCTCTGTGAGCAGGAGTCCGTAGTCAACCGAGTAACCCTCGTTCCTAAGGGCTCGTGCGTATGCTTCCCATACCGGGAGCACCGCAGGCACCTGCTCCAGGACGATCGCCTCGTAGGGCTTCTTCTGCACGTCGATGGCTTCCAGAATCCATCGGAGGGGTTCCAGCACGAGGCCGGTCCGCTCGTCATCCAGATTCGCGAGATCGCTGACGATCTGCTCGCGATTGACGCGAGCAGTCATTTGCTCAACGAATTCGAGGACGTCATCAAGGGCCTTACGGCCGGCCCCGCTGCCTGCGACCGTGAATGTCTGGCAGGGCGGGCCGCCGGCGAGCACGTCTGCGTCCGGAAAGTCGGCCGGACCGTACCGCCGCACGTCACCCTGCACTGTGCCCAGACCGGCAGCGCGGCGGGTCTCGCAAGCGTCGGCATCCCATTCAATGCCGACTGTGGGTACTCCCAGTCTCTCAGCAGCCACATCCACGCCACCAGGTCCGGCGAACAAGTCGACGATCTTGACTGGCTGCACGTGATCTCCAGAGCGTCAGGGTGGCGGTCCAAGCGGCCGCACTTTGTTGTGCAGCGCTCTGCGAGCGTACCTGTGACCACTGACAACCCAGTGCCGCGTAGGTCTCCCCTGGCAGACGGAGCGTGTGAGGTTCAAAACGTCCCGCGGGTCCGCTTCGTACTCCGGGTCGAGTGACTCATCCTTCGGGGTGCCCTCCATGAGGGCGTGCCGTCCTCCGTGGCACTGGTCACAGCGCGAGGTCAGATTCTCCTCGTCGTCCTTTCCGCCCTTGTGCCCTGGCAGAACGTGATGAGTCTGCAGCGATGCACCCTGCGCCGGAGTCCGCCCGCAGTCCCGGCAGGTGCGCCTGTCTCTTATGAAGCCTTGCCCGGAGTGACGCAGTCGCTCCCCACTCGTCGTGCGACGGCCGGTGGTCCTGGCCGCGCTCTGCTCGGCTTCCAACGCCTCCGGTGCAGGATCTCCGGGGCTACAGCAAAAAGCAGCTCTTCCCTGTACAGAGTGCCGAGCAGCCCTGTCACGGACAGCAGGTCCGCCAACGGACACCTTTTGGCCGGGAGGTGGTCCCGTTCATAGGCGATGGTCACGACATGGTCCGGACCATATGCCGCGGCCCAACTGAGTCCGGGCGTCCAGTGGCTGGTCGGTGAGCGGAAGTACTCGAAGTGCTCGACGCTGACGGCCAAGCGGAAGCGGGCCTGCCTGAGTGACGTAGTGGGGCTCGCGGTGGAAGAGCATCTCTTCACCACTCCCGTGAATCCCCTGACGTCAGTGAAGTGGACCGCCCCGAAAGCCGTGGAAGAGGTGGACCCCGAAAGCCAATCCGCGGCAGGTGCGGAGCCTGTTGGCGGGGTACGCGAGCAGGGGGCGCGGGGCCAGCACCTCGAAGCGTTCTTCGGGTGCCTGTACTACGCGGCCATGCGGCCGGCGGAAGCCGCCGCGCTCCGCTCCACTCAGTGCCACTTGCCCGACAAGGGCTGGGGAACTCTCACCCTTCGTCAGGGAGTTGTCCGGGCAGGACGGAGCTGGACTGACGACGGGACGGCCCATGAGGCCCGCCAGCTCAAGGCCCGCGCGGTGAAGGACTCGCGCCCGGTACCGATTCCTCCCCACTTCGTGCGCATGCTCCGACAGCACCTCGACACGCACGGCACAGCCCCTGACGGCCGGCTCTTCCGGACCGCCCGCGGGGGCCTTCTCCAAGAGACCGGCTACGGGGAGGTGTGGGCCAGAGCCCGCGAGAGCGTTTTGACCGAGGCTGAGATCGTCTCGTTGCTGGCCCGTCGTCCCTATGATCTTCGCCACGCGGGCGTCTCCTTCTGGCTCAGCTCAGGAGTGGACCCGATGGAGTGCGCTCGGCGCGCAGGGCACAGCATCGCGGTACTGCTCAAGGTCTACGCGAAGGTTCTAGACCGGACGCGTGAGCAGGCGAACAACCGGATCGATGCGGCGCTGCGCGAGTGGAACGAGCCGGAGTGATCGCCTGTTCCCCCTGGGGGACGCCTGGGGGACACGCCCTGATCAGGGGTGGGATTCGGGCGGCACAAGGTGAGACACGCCGCCTGCGGCCGGTGCTGGATCGAACAACCGCTGGCAACGAAGAAACCCCCTCCGACCTGCCGAAGAGGCTGGTCGGAGGGGGTTTTCCCCAGTGTGGCGGCGCCAGGATTCGAACCTGGGAAGGCTGAGCCGGCAGATTTACAGTCTGCTCCCTTTGGCCGCTCGGGCACACCGCCGGGGTTTGCTGCCGTTCGAACCGCCTTTCGGCGGTGCTCCCTGGCAACGACGTAAACAATACCCGATGCGCGGGGGTGCTTCGCCACCCGATTGATCAGCACCGGGTGGAGCGGGGATGGCTAGGCTGGGGCGGATGCGGACCGGGGCCGTCGGGTCCCGGCCCGGCGGTCTCCCCCACCCGCCGGCACGCACCGACACGCACCCCGACACACCCCGATACAAGGAGCCACAGGACATGGCCGACTCCAGTTTCGACATCGTCTCGAAGGTCGAGCGGCAGGAGGTCGACAACGCCCTCAACCAGGCCGCCAAGGAGATCTCGCAGCGCTACGACTTCAAGGGCGTGGGCGCCTCGATCTCGTGGTCCGGTGAGAAGATCCTCATGGAGGCGAACTCCGAGGACCGGGTGACCGCGGTTCTCGACGTCTTCCAGTCCAAGCTGATCAAGCGGGGCATCTCGCTGAAGGCGCTGGACGCGGGTGAGCCGCAGCTCTCCGGCAAGGAGTACAAGATCTTCGCGACGATCGAGGAGGGCATCTCCCAGGAGAACGCGAAGAAGGTGGCGAAGCTGATCCGCGATGAGGGCCCCAAGGGCATCAAGGCTCAGGTCCAGGGCGAGGAGCTGCGGGTCAGCTCCAAGAGCCGGGACGACCTCCAGACCGTGATCGCGCTGCTCAAGGGGCAGGACTTCGACTTCGCGCTGCAGTTCGTCAACTACCGGTAGGTCCGGGGGCCTCGGGCCCGTCCCGGATCGTCCGGTACCGCCGAGGGCGGGCGCCCATGGGGGTGCCCGCCCTCGGCCGCTCGGTGGCGGGTCGCGCTCAGTCGCGTGAGTTGCCGAACAGGATCCGGTAGGCGATCAGCAGGACCAGTGAGCCGCCGATCGCCGCGGCCCAGGTGGCGCCGTCGTAGAAGTGCTTGGAGACCGGGTGGTCCAGCCAGCGGGCCGAGATCCAGCCGCCGATGAACGCGCCCGCGATGCCGATCAGCGTGGTGCCGATGAAGCCGCCCGGGTCGCGGCCCGGCAGCAGCAGCTTCGCGATGGCCCCGGCCAACAGTCCCAGGATGATCCAGCTGATGACGCCCATGCCCTGAACCTGCCCTTCTCGCCGACCGCTCCGGCCGTCGTGCGTGCCACACGCGTGTTCGTGCCGTGTCGATGAGGAGGACGCCGCGGCCGCGCCCCATGGTTGCGGCGGACCGCGTCCCGGGTGTCAGCGGGCCGCGAACGGCTGGTCCGTGCGGACGATCTCGCGGCCCAGCGGCAGCAGCGAGACCGGGATCAACTTGAAGTTGGCGATGCCGAACGGGATGCCGATGATCGTGACGCACAGGAGGACGCCCGTGACGATGTGGCCGATCGCCAGCCACCAGCCGGCCAGGACCAGCCAGAGCACGTTGCCGACGCAGGAGGGCGCGCCCGCGTCGCGGCGTTCGACGGTGGTGTACCCGAAGGGCCACAGGGCGTAGACGCCGATCCGGAAGGCCGCTATGCCGAATGGGATGCCGATCACCGTGACGCACAGCAGCACGCCGGCCAGGAGGTAGGCCAGGAACAGCCAGAAGCCGCTGAGGACCACCCAGATGACGTTGAGGATTGTCTTCACTGCTGTCGACCTGCCATCTGTTCGAGGCGGGCGATGCGCTCCGCCATGGGTGGATGTGTCGAGAACATCTTCGACAGTCCCTGGCCCGGGCGGAAGGGATTCGCGATCATCATGTGGCTGGCGGTCTCGATGCGCGGCTCGGGGGGCAGCGGAAGCTGCTGGGTGCCCGCCTCCAGCTTGCGCAGGGCGCCGGCGAGGGCGAGCGGGTCGCCGGTGATGCGGGCCCCGGAGGCGTCCGCCTCGTACTCCCGGGAGCGGCTGATGGCCAGCTGGATGAGGGTGGCCGCGAGCGGGCCCAGGATCATGATCAGCAGCATGCCGAACAGGCCCGGTCCGTCGTCGTCGTCCGAGCGGCCCACCGGGATCAGCCAGGCGAAGTTGACCAGGAACATGATCACCGAGGCGAGGGCACCGGCGACGGACGAGATCAGGATGTCGCGGTTGTAGACGTGGCTCAGCTCGTGGCCGATGACGCCGCGCAGCTCGCGCTCGTCCAGGATGCGCAGGATGCCCTCCGTGCAGCACACGGCGGCGTTGCGCGGGTTGCGGCCGGTGGCGAAGGCGTTCGGGGCCTCGGTCGGGGAGATGTACAGGCGAGGCATGGGCTGGCGGGCCTGGGTGGAGAGGTCGCGGACCATGCGGTACAGGGCGGGCGCCTCGAACTCGCTGACCGGGCGGGCGCGCATCGCGCGCAGGGCCAGCTTGTCGCTGTTCCAGTACGCGTACGCGTTGGTGCCGAGCGCGACGAGCACCGCCACGATCAGGCCGGTGCGGCCGAAGAGGCTGCCGATGACGATGATGAGTGCGGACAGTCCCCCGAGGAGTACTGCGGTCCTGAGCCCGTTGTGCCGGCGGTGCACGGTACGCCCTCCAAGTGGTGCGGCAGGGGAACCCTTCGCTTGCTGCTGTTCGGTGCCACCGGTGCCGAGACGTGTGCTGCTGTCCCGTCCAGTGGACCCTTCCGTACTGGTCAACGCCAGGCGGGGGCCCCGGGTTCCCCGGCGTGCACGGCGGCGCGCGGGCCGTCCGGGTGAGCGGGACGCCGGGCGGCACGCGCGCGTGGTGATCGGGTGCCCCGCGCGCGCGGGGCGACGCCCGGCCGCCCCTGGGACGGGCCCGTGAGCCCCCGGGACGGGCCGGGGGGCGGGCGCGGGTCTCAGAACAGGTTCTGGGCCGCGAAGCGCAGCACCAGCTGGGGCGCGCCGGAGAGGGCGACGCCGAGGACGCCCGTCAGGGTGAGGGCGGCGGTGAGCGGGGCGGGGACGCGGTGCCCGGCGGCCTCGCCCTCGGGGGCGCGGAAGAGCAGGGCCGTCCACTGGAGGTAGTAGTACAGCGCGATGACGACGTTGACGGCCATGACGACGGCGAGCCAGCCGAGTCCCGCGTCGACGGCCGCCGAGAAGACGGTGACCTTCGCGAACAGGCCGATGACGCCCGGCGGCAGGCCGGCCAGGCAGAGCAGGAAGAAGGCCAGCAGGAGGGCGGCCGGCGCGTTGGCGGCGTACAGGCCGCGGTAGTCGGCGACCCGGTTGTGCCTACGGGTACGGCCGACGAGCGCGGCCACGGTGAACGCGCCGAGGTTCACGGCGGCGTACATGAGGGCGTACGCGACCGTGGAGCCGATCGCCTTCTGGGGGTTCTCGGTGGAGCCGGCGGCGGCGATCGGCACCAGGAGGTAGCCGGCCTGGCCGACGGAGGACCAGGCGAGCAGCCGTACCGCGCTGTACGCGCGGGTGGCCCGCTGGCGCAGGGCGCCGACGTTGCCGACGGTCATGGTCAGCGCGGCCAGCACGGCCAGGGCGGGGCCCCAGACGTCGCCGTAGGAGGGGAACGCGACGACGGTGACGAGGATCAGGCCGGTGAAGCCGACCGCCTTGCCGACGACGGACAGGTAGGCCGCGATCGGCAGGGGCGCGCCCACGTAGGTGTCGGGCACCCAGAAGTGGAAGGGGACGGCGGCCAGCTTGAAGGCGAAGCCGATGAGGGTGAGGACGACGCCGGTCTGGGCGAGGGTGTGCAGCTGGCCGTCGACGTGCTGGACGCGCTCGGCGATCCGGGTGAGGTAGAGGCTGCCGGTGGTGGCGTAGACGAAGCTGACGCCGAGCAGGCTGACGGCGGTGGCGGTGACCGAGGACAGGAAGAACTTCAGGGCCGCGTCGGAGGACCTGCGGTCGCCGTGCCGGAGGCCGACGAGGGCGAACGCGGGCAGGGAGGCGACCTCCAGGGCGACGACGAGGGTGGCCAGGTCGCGGGCGGCGGGCAGGAGGGCGGCGCCGGCGGCGGAGGACAGCAGCAGGAACCAGTACTCGCCCTCGGGCAGTCCCCCGCGCGCGTCCTTCAGCGCGGTGACCGACAGCAGGGCCGCCAGGAGGGCGCCGCCGAGGACCAGGAACTGGATGACGAGCGTGAAGTGGTCGGCGCGGTAGCTGCACACGGCCGGCTGTCCGGTCAGGCAGAAGGCGGCGCGGTCGCCGTGCAGCAGCGGCAGCAGGAGGAGTCCGGCGGCGGCGAGGCCCGCGACCGAGACCCAGCCGAGCAGGGGCTTGCGCGCCTGCGGCAGGAACAGGTCGGCGACCAGCGCCACGAGGGCGATCACGGCGGTGAGGGTGGGCGGCGCGATCGCGAGCCAGTCGACGGACTGCACCGCCGAGGCGGCGAGCGGCTGGGCCAGGGCGCTCATCGGGTGCCTCCTGCCAGGAGCTGCTGCACGGCCGGGTCGGTGAGCCCGAGCAGGGCCTTGGGCCACAGCCCGGCGAGGACGGTGAGGACGACGAGCGGGGTCCACGCCGCGAACTCGAAGCCGCGCACATCGGGCAGGCTCGGCGCCTGCCGCGGTACGCCGCCCATGCAGACACGGCGGACCACGACGAGCATGTACGCGGCGGTCAGCAGGGTGCCGAAGGCACCGATCGCCGTGAAGGTGAGGAAGGCGGGCCGGCTCAGGCCGGCGGCGGGCTCGAACGCGCCGAACAGGGCGAGCATCTCGCCCCAGAACCCGGCGAGGCCGGGCAGGCCGAGCGAGGCGACCGCGCCGAAGGCGAGCAGGCCGCCGAGGCGGGGCGCCTTGCCGTACAGGGCCGCTCCCGTCTCCTTCGCCAGGGCGTCGAGGTCGGTGGTGCCGGTGCGGTCCTTGAGCGCGCCGACCAGGAAGAACAGCAGGCCGGTGATGAGGCCGTGGGCGATGTTGGCGAACAGGGCGCCGTTCACGCCGGTCGGGGTCATGGTGGCGATGCCGAGGAGCACGAAGCCCATGTGGCCGACGGAGGAGTAGGCGATGAGCCGTTTCAGGTCGCCCTTGGCTCCCTGTCTGGCCAGCGCGAGGCAGGCCAGGGAGCCGTAGACGATCCCGGCGACGGCGAGGGCGGCGAGGTAGGGCGCGAAGGTGTGGAAGCCGTGCGGCGCGATCGGCAGCAGGATCCGGACGAAGCCGTACGTGCCCATCTTCAGCAGGACGCCGGCCAGCAGGACGGAGCCGACGGTGGGGGCGGCGGTGTGGGCGTCCGGGAGCCAGCTGTGCAGCGGCCACATCGGGGTCTTCACCGCGAGCCCGAGCCCGATCGCGATCACGGCGACGACCTGCACGGACGCACTGAGTGACCGGCCGTTGTCAGTGGCGAGTGCCACCATGTCCGAAGTGCCCGTCTTGAGCCCGATCAGGAGCAGGCCGAGCAGCATGACCACCGAGCCGAGGAGGGTGTAGAGGATGAACCGCCAGGCGGCGGCCCGCCGGCCCTCGCCGCCCCAGCGGGCGATGAGGAAGTACATCGGGATGAGCACGGTCTCGAAGGCGAGGAAGAACAGCAGCAGATCGAGGACGGAGAAGGTGGCGAGAGTGCCGGACTCCAGCAGGAGCAGCAGGGCGACGAAGCCCTTCGGGCTCGGGCCCGCGGGCGGCTTGAAGTAGCTGTAGAGCGCGCAGAGGAAGGTCAGCAGCGCGCTCAGGACGACGAGGGGGAGGGAGATGCCGTCGATGCCGAGGTGGACGCGCACGTGGAGTGCGGGGATCCAGCTGATGTCGGTCGTGGCCTGCATCGTCGACGGGTGGTGGCGGTCGAAGCCGAGCGCGAGGACGATCGCCGCGGCGAGAACGGCGCCGGTGACGGTCACGCCGTGCCGGAGCACGGCCTGCTCGGGCGACTTCCCCTTCAGTCCGGGCGGCGCCGGCAGGAGGGCGGCGAGCGCGCCCAGGAGCGGGCCGACGACGACGAACGCCAGAAGGAACTGCATCACTGACTCGCTGATACCGATCACGCCTGCTCACGCTCCCGTGGCGACGAGGACGACGGCGACCGTCAGGACGACGGTGCCGGCGAGCAGCGCGCTCACATAGGTCTGCACATTGCCGGTCTGGGCGCGCCGTACGGCGGCCCCGAGCAGCCGGGGTACGCCTCCGGCGGCCCGTACGTAGGTCTCGACGACCTCGCGGTCGAGGAAGCGGACGAGGTCGGCCGCGGCCAGGACGGGGCGGACGAGGAGGGCCGCGTACACGGCGTCGAGGTGGAAGCCGGCGGCGGCGTGCCGGTGCAGCGGGCCGAGCAGCAGCCGTCCGGGGTCGGCGGGGTCGGGTGCGTAGGCGATGTCGCCGTAGGCGGGGCGGTGGCTGGCGATGGCCTCGGCCTCGACCAGTCCGGCGTCGGCCTCGTGGTGGGCGGCGACCGCGCCCATCGGGGTGCGGGCGGTGAGGGCGGTGGTGTGCCGCCAGGCGCCGTAGGTGACGATGCCGCCGGCCAGGGCCAGGCCGGTGCCGAGCACGGAGGTGGTCAGGGCCGGGGCGAGGGAGCCGCCGCCGAACCAGTCGGGCAGCACGCGGTAGGCGAGGCCGCCGAAGGCGAGGGAGGGCACGGCGAGCACCCAGAGCACGGTGTTCATGGTCAGCGGCTGCCTGCCGTGGCTGGGCGCGTCGGCGCCGCGGCCGCGGAAGGCGAGCAGCCACAGGCGCGTCGCGTACGCGGCGGTGAGCACGGCGGTGAGCAGTCCGGCCACCAGGACGATCCAGCCGGCCGCGCCGGGCGCGTGGGCGGTGTGCCCGGTGGCGGTGTGCTCGGCCGCGCCGAGGACGGATTCCTTGGAGAAGAAGCCGCTGAAGGGAGGGATCGCGGCGAGGGCGAGGAGCGCGACGGTCATCGTCCAGTAGGCGTCCGGGACGCGGTCGCGCAGGTTGCCCATGCGGGACATGGCGGCCAGCGAGTTGGTGCCGGCGGCGTGGATGACCGTGCCGGCGGCGAGGAACAGCAGTGCCTTGAAGGCGCCGTGGGACAGGAGGTGGAAGACGGCGGCGCCGCGGTCGCCGACGGCGAGGGCGCCGGTCATGTAGCCGAGCTGGCCGATGGTCGAGTAGGCGAGGACGCGCTTGATGTCGTCCTGGGCGAGTGCGGCGAGCGCCGAGCCGGCCATGGTGACGGCGGCCATGACGGCGAGGACGGTCATGGCGGCCGAGGACGCCTGGAAGACGGGGAGGAGCCGGGCGGTGAAGTAGACGCCGGCGGCGACCATGGTCGCGGCGTGGATCAGCGCGGAGACGGGGGTGGGGCCGGCCATCGCGTCGGGCAGCCAGGTGTGCAGCGGGAACTGGGCCGACTTGCCGGCCACGCCCGCCAGGAGCAGCAGGGCGATCAGGGTGGGGTGGTGCAGGTTGCCGCTCGCGACGGCGCCGAGGATCTCGGTGATCCGGAACGAGCCGGCGTCGGTGGCCAGGGCGAACAGGCCGATCAGGAAGGGGACGTCGCCGAGCTTGGTGACCAGGAATGCCTTGAGGGAGGCGGCGCGGGCCTCGGGGGTCTCCCAGTAGTGGCCGACCAGGAAGTAGGAGCAGATGCCCATGACCTCCCAGCCGACCAGCAGCACCATCAGGTCGCCGGAGTAGACGACGAGCAGCATCGCGGAGGTGAACAGGGAGACGAGGGCGGCGTAGGAGGGGTAGCGCGGGTCGTCGCGCAGGTAGCCCGTCGAGTAGATCTGCACGCAGGTCGCGACGACGGCGACCAGCACGGCGACGAGCGCGGCGAAGCCGTCGATGTGCAGGGCGAGGTCGATGGGGACCGAGCCGGTGGGGGTGAGACGGGTGGCGGCGTCGATCGCCCGGCCGCCGCCCTGGTCGGCGGCGACCAGCACGGCCAGGACGAAGGAGGCGAGGGCCGGCAGGACGGCGAGCGGGCGGACGAAGCCGGGTGCGGTGCGGCCGAGCAGCAGACCGGCGACGGCGGCGAGGAACGGCAGGAGGGGGACGAGGACGGCGAGGGTGGTCGTGGTCACGCGGTGGCCTCAGCCTTCTCGTCGGCCTGCGCGGCGCCCCGCGCGGTCGCGGCGGCGCCGCTGTCGTGGCCGGGGGCGTCGGAGTCGTCGGGGTCGTCGTCGGGTCCCTCGGCGGCGGCGCGGAGCCGGTCGATGTCCGAGGTGCCGCGGTCGCGGTGGACGGCGAGGACGATCGCCAGGCCGATGCCGATCTCGGCGGCGGCGATGGCGATGGTGAACAGGGTCAGGGCCTGCCCGGAGTGCAGGGTCTCGACGGCGGCCTTGCTGAGCCAGACGTCGAAGGCGACGAGGTTGAGGTTGACGGCGTTGAGCATCAGCTCGACGGACATCAGGACCAGGATCGCGTTGCGGCGGGCGAGGACGCCGTACAGGCCGGTGCAGAAGAGGAGGGCGGAGAGTACGGCGGGATAGACGAGGTGCATCAGCGGGCGCCTTCCTCGGCGGACCGGTCGCCGCCGGGGGCGGGGGCCTGTGGGCTGCCGGGGGCGGGGGTCTGGGCGCCGCCGGGTGCCGGGGGGCGGGTGGTGCCGGGTGCCTGCGTGCGGGTGGCGCCGGGTGCCGGGGGGCGGGTGGCGGCCGCGGGTGGGGCGGTGGTGTCCGTCGTGGCGTCGGCGTCGGCCTTGGCCTTGCGGGACAGGACGATCGCTCCGACCAGGGCGGCCAGGAGGAGGACGGAGAGGGCCTCGAAGGGCAGGACCCAGTTCTGGAAGAGGCTCTCGCCGGTGACCCGGGTGGTGCCGGCGGCGGCGCCGTCCAGGTCGATCCAGGTGGTGCGGAAGGCGTCGGCGACCACCCAGACCAGGGCGGCCGCGGCGGCGACGGCCACGGCGAGGGCGGCCCAGCGGTTGGGCGAGTCGGCGTCCGGGGAGCGGCCGATGGGGGCCTTGGTGAGCATCAGCCCGAACAGCAGGAGGACGACGACGGAACCGACGTAGATGAGGACCTGCACCCAGGCGATGAACTCGGCGGTGAGCAGGAGGTACTCGACGGCGAGGCCGCCGAGGGTCACGACCAGCCACAGGGCGGCGTGCACCAGCTGCTTGGTGGTGACGGTGACCAGGGCGGCGCCGAAGGTGGCCAGGCCGACGAGGAGGAAGGCGATCTCGACGCCGGTCGGGGAGAGGAAGCCGTGGGTCTGCGCGGCGAGGTTCACTCCGCCCCCTCCCCGGTCTCCCCGGTCTTCTCGGTCTTCTCGGTCTTCTCGGCTTCTTCGGTGCCGGGCCGCGCGGCCTCGGCCTCCTGCTGGGCGGCCAGTTTCTCGGCGCTCCTGCGGGCGGCGGCCAGTTCCTTGGGCTCCTCGGCGCCGGGGTCGAGGGCGGGCGGGGCCGGCACGGTCCACATCCACTCGCGCAGCTTGTCGCGCTCGTGGGTGAGGTCGCGGATGTCGGTCTCGGCGTACTCGAACTCCGGCGACCAGAACAGCGCGTCGAAGGGACAGACCTCGATGCAGATACCGCAGTACATGCACAGGGAGAAGTCGATGGCGAACCGGTCGAGGACGTTGCGGCTGCGTTCCCGGCCGCCGGGGGCGGCCGCGGGCACCGTCTCCTTGTGGGAGTCGATGTAGATGCACCAGTCGGGGCACTCGCGGGCGCACAGCATGCACACCGTGCAGTTCTCCTCGAACAGGCCGATGACGCCGCGGGTGCGGGGCGGCAGGTCGGGCTGGGTCTCGGGGTACTGCTCGGTGACGGTCTTCCGCGTCATCGTGCGCAGGGTGACGGCCAGCCCCTTGGCGAGGCCGGAGCCGGGGAGGCCAGGGAGGGGGGACATGGTTACCGGATCACCACCTTGACGACGCCGGTGAGGGCGATCTGGGCGAGGGCGAGGGGCACGAGGAGGGTCCAGGAGAGTTTCTGGAGCTGGTCCTCGCGCAGCCGCGGGTAGGTGACGCGCAGCCAGATGACGACGAAGGCGAGGACGGCGGTCTTCAGCAGCGTCCACACCCAGCCGAGGCCGTCGGCGCCCCAGGGGCCGTGCCAGCCGCCCAGGAAGAGCACGGTGGTCAGGCCGCACAGGACGACGATCCCGGCGTACTCGGCGAGCAGGAACAGGGCGAAGCGCAGGCCGGTGTACTCGGTGTATGCGCCGAAGATGATCTCCGAGTCGGCGACCGGCATGTCGAACGGCGGCCGTTGCAGTTCGGCAAGGCCGGCCACGAAGAAGACGACCGCGCCGACGATCTGCCAGGGCAGCCACCACCAGTGGAAGGCGTCGAGGATGCCGGGCAGCGAGACGGTGCCGGCCGCCATCGCCACGGAGGCGGCGGCGAGCAGCATCGGCAGTTCGTAGGCGAGCAGCTGTGCGGCGGTGCGCAGGCCGCCGAGCAGGGAGAACTTGTTGGCGGAGGCCCAGCCGGCCATCAGCGCGCCGAGCACGCCGACGCCCATCACGGCCAGTACGAAGAAGACGCCCGCGTCGATCACCTGGCCGACTGCGCCCTCGCCGGGGCCGATCGGGATCGCGAGCAGGACGAGCAGGTACGGCAGCAGGGCGACGGCGGGGGCGAGCTGGAAGACGCGGCGGTCCGCGCCCGCGGGGACCACGTCCTCCTTCTGCGCGAACTTCACGCCGTCCGCGACGAGCTGCGCCCAGCCGTGGAAGCCGCCGGCGTACATGGGGCCGAGGCGGCCCTGCATGTGCGCCATCACCTTGTGCTCGGTCTGGCCGACGATCAGCGGGAAGGTGAGGAAGACCACGAAGACGATCAGGAGTCGCAGGGCGACGTCGGCCACGTCGTTCACCGCGTGCCTCCCTCGGGGTCGTCGGGGTGGTGGGGGTTGTCAGGGCTGTTGGGGTCGTTGGGGTCGTTGGGGTTGTTGCGGTTGTCGGGGGCGGCCTCGGGGTTCTCGGAGGCTGCCGGTTTTTCGTCGGCGGCCTTCGGGGCTCCGGGGGCCGGTACGGGCTCGGGTACAGGTGCGGGTTCGGGTTCGGGTTCGGTTTCGTCGAAGGCCGGGCGGGCGTGGTGCCAGGGGGCGTCCGCGCTGCGCGGGGGCGCGGGCGGCTTGGCCGCGGGGGAGTCGCCCGGGGCGGTCCGCTGGGAGGCCGAGCCTCCGGACGCGCTGCGTGCGCGGCGGGGGCCGGTCGGCCGTGCGCCGCCGGTCGCCTCCCCGGGGGGCGGGGTGACCGGCGCCGCCGGGCTCTCCGTTCCCGTGTCCTCGGGGCGGGGGGCCGTCTGGCTCGCGGAACCCTGGCTCGCGCTCCGCGTGCGACGCGGCCGGCTCGCGGGCGCGCCGGGTG
>NZ_BAABKC010000052.1:0-14879 GCF_039543625.1 Streptomyces similanensis
ACCGTCCGCCGCGCACCCGGACCGGCGGGAAGCGCGGCACCTCGCGGGTGACCGGGGTGTCGGCGCCGGGCGGGCACGGGGCCGGCGGCGGGAACGACCACGACGGGGGAGTCGGGGGAGTCGGGGGAGACGAGAGCGGCGAGGGAGGGGAGGAGGGGAACGTGGGCGACACGGGCACGGGGGACCACCACCTGCGGCGACGGGACGGGACCGGCGAACCGGCTTGCGCTGCCACGATGCGGCATCGCGCCGCATCCCGCCGTAGCCCGTGGACTACTCACCGGTTGTGGAAAACTCCCTCACCCGAACGTGGCGTTCCGTCCGCCCCGCGCGGCTACGGCAGGCGGCTACGGCAGCACGAACCCGGGGTCCATCCCGCCCAGCGCCGTCGCGCACCGGCAGTCCCGTTCCTCCGTGGCCGGCAGCGCGGCCACCGCGTCGAACAGCACGCCCCGCAGCCGCTCCACGTTGGCGGCGAACACCTTGAGCACCTCCTCGTGCGAGACGCCCTCGCCGCTCTCCGCGCCCGCGTCGAGATCGGTGACGAGCGTCAGGGAGGTGTAGCAGAGCTCCAGCTCCCGGGCGAGCGCCGCCTCGGGGTGCCCGGTCATGCCGACCACCGACCAGCCCTGCGCCTGGTGCCACAGCGACTCGGCGCGGGTGGAGAAGCGCGGGCCCTCCACCACGACGAGCGTGCCGCCGTCGACGGCCGCCCAGTCGCGCCCGCGCGCCGCCGTCAGCGCCGCCGCCCGGCCGGCCGGGCAGTAGGGGTCGGCCAGGGAGACGTGGACCACGTGGGGCAGGGTGCCGTCGGGCAGCGGCAGCCCGTCGAAGTAGGTCTGCTCGCGGGACTTCGTACGGTCGGCGAACTGGTCCGGGACCAGCAGCGTGCCCGGCCCGTACTCGGGGCGCAGCCCGCCCACCGCGCACGGCCCGAGGACCTGGCGCACGCCCACCGAGCGCAGCGCCCAGAGGTTGGCCCGGTAGTTGATGCGGTGCGGCGGGAGGTGGTGGCCGCGGCCGTGCCGGGGCAGGAAGGCGACCCGCCGGCCGGCGACCTCGCCGAGGAAGAGGGAGTCGCTGGGCGCCCCGTACGGCGTGTCGACCTGGACCTCGGTCACCTCGTCGAGGAAGGAGTAGAAGCCGGACCCGCCGATGACACCGATCTCTGCGTTCGCCATGGGCAGCACCCTAGTCCGCCGCCGACACGCCGGAGCCGGCCCCGTGGACGGCCGGCCCGGGGACACGCCGAGGACCCCGCCGGCCGGTGGCCGACGGGGTCCTGAAGCGGGATGTCAGGCGGCGGAGCTGCCCGCGGAGCTGGTGGACGTCGATGACTTCGAGGACGACGAAGACGACGCAGCTGCGGCGGAGGACGACGAACCGGAGCCGCTCGACGAGGAATCGGACGAGCCGGCCGAGGCCGAGGAGCTCGACGACTTCGACGACGACGGGCTGCTGCTCGACGAGGAGCCGCGGCTGTCGTTGCGGTAGAAGCCGGAGCCCTTGAAGACAATGCCGACCGCGGAGAACACCTTCTTCAGGCGGCCCGCGCAGTTGGGGCACTCGGTGAGCGCGTCGTCGGTGAACTTCTGCACCGCCTCGAGGCCCTCGCCGCACTCGGTGCACTGGTACTGGTAGGTGGGCACTGTCTTCCTCCTGGCACTCTCACTCGATGAGTGCTAACGACGAACCATAGTGACGTATTCCGCGGCGTCAGTCCACTGCCACCGGCGCGCGGTGACCGACGCCACGTGCCACGGTGCGGCTGCCGGCCCGCACGGCGAGGCGGGAGCGCAGGGCCACGAGGGCCAGCAGGGCGAGCACCGTGCCGGTCAGCGGGACCAGGAACCCGGCGCCGCCCCACAGGTGGTCCTCCAGCTGTCCGGCGACGGTGACGGCGGCGGCCTGCCCCAGCGCGACCGCGCCGGTCAGCCAGGTGAACGCCTCGGTCCGGGCGCCGGCCGGGACCAGCCCCTCGACCAGGGTGTAGCCGGTGATCAGGGCGGGCGCGATGCACATGCCGACCAGCAGGCCGAGCGCGGCCAGCAGCAGCACCGAGTGCGCGGTCCACAGCGCGGAGGCGGTCAGCGCGAGGGCGGTGTACCCGATGAGGAGACGGCGCTGCGGCGCCGCCTTCCAGGCGATCGCTCCGCACACGACGCCGGAGAGCATGTTGCCCGCGGCGAACGTGCCGTACAGGACGCCGTTGAGGCCGGGCTCGCCGATGGACTCGGTGAAGGCGGCCAGCGAGACCTGCATGCCGCCGAAGACCGAGCCGATGCCGAGGAAGACGGCGATCAGCACGCGCACCCCGGGGACGCCGAGCGCGGAGACGTGCTCCCCGCGCGCGTGGCCGCCGCCGGCCGTGACGGCGGGCTGGGTGCTCTTCTGGGCGGCGAACAGCAGACCGCCGACCAGGGTCAGCGCGGCCTCCGTGAACAGGCCGGCCGCCGGGTCGACGGCCGTGCACAGGGCGGTGGCCAGCAGCGGGCCGAAGACGAAGGTCAGCTCGTCGGTGACCGACTCGAAGGCGGCCGCGGTGGTCATCAGCGGCGAGTCCTTCAGGGTGACGCCCCAGCGGGCGCGCACCATGGGACCGATCTGCGGCACCGAGGCGCCGGTCGGCACGGCCGCGACGAACAGCGCCCACAGGGGGGCGTGCGCCAGCGCGAGCCCGGTCAGGGTCAGGCCCGCCAGGGCGTGCACCAGGACACCGGGCAGCAGGACGGCGCGCTGCCCGTGGCGGTCGGCGAGCCGGCCGCTGTAGGGGGCGAACAGCGCCATGGCGACGCCGGTGACGGCCGCCGTGGCGCCCGCGGCGCCGTAGGAGCCGGTGGTGTGCTGCACCAGCAGCACGATGGAGATGGTGAGCATCGCGAACGGCTGGCGCGCCGCGAAGCCGGGGAGCAGGAACGTCCAGGCGCCGCGGGTGCGCAGCAGCTGCCCGTATCCCGGGCGGGAGGAAGCCGTCGAGGTCTTCGCGGGGTCGGTGGTGGTGACCGCGGATCCCACGGCCGTGCCTTTCTGCCGCCTGGTAGCGCCGCCCCGGGTACGGGCGCGCCGAGAGCTGTCCTCTTGCGCGGACTGCGGTAGATGCCGGCGCCCGCTGAAGGGGGCGAGCCGGCCGCCATACGGTCGCGCCAGCTCTGCGTCAGGCAGAGTTGGTTCGATCAGGGTGCGCCTTTATCGTACAGGGGCCGGGTGCTCGTGCACCTGTGAAAGCGCGCACTCGGGCCGTCGTACGCCTGTGATCGGGGCGCGGGCGTACGCCGTGTCCGGGCGGGCGCGCGCCGGGTGGAACGCGCCCGCGACGGACGCCCCGGACGCGCCCCCGGACCGAGCCGCAGCGCCCCCCGGCCCGTACCCCGGGCGCGCTCTCGCCTGTGGCTCAGTGCACCCCGCCGGCGTTCGCCCCGTTGGCGCCCAGCCAGTCCGCCAGCTTGCCGCCGCGGCCGACCGCGCGCAGCCGGCGTTCCGCGGCCTCGCGGACCGGGTCGGTGGCGACCACGAGGAGTTCGTCGCCGCGTCTGAGGACCGTCGTCGGCAGCGGGACAAACGATTTTCCGTCGCGGACGACGAGGGTGACGGCGGACCCGGCGGGCAGCCGCAGCTCGGCCACCTCCACGCCGTGCATCCGCGAGCCCTCGGGGATGGCGACGGACAGCAGATGGCCGCGCAGCCGCTCCAGCGGCGCCGACTCGATGCCGAGGTCGGCGGGGCCCTCGCTCTCGCCGAGCCGCAGCTTGCGGGCGAGCCAGGGCAGGGTCGGCCCCTGGACGACGGTGTAGACGACGACCAGGACGAAGACGATGTTGAAGATGCGCTCGCTGTGGGCGACGCCGTTCACCATGGGGATGGTCGCCAGGATGATCGGCACGGCGCCGCGCAGCCCGGCCCACGACATGAGGACCTGCTCCGGCCAGGGCACCCGGAAGGGCAGCAGGCTGAGCAGGACGCTCAGCGGGCGCGCCACCATGGTCAGGATCAGGCCGATGACGACGGCGGCCGGGATGTCGTCGACGAGGTCGTGCGGGGTGACCAGCAGACCGAGCAGGACGAACATGCCGATCTGGGCGATCCAGCCGAGCCCCTCGGCGAAGCCGCGGGTGGCGGGCCAGTGCGGCAGCTTGGCGTTGCCGAGCAGCATCGCCGCCAGGTAGACGGCGAGGAAGCCGCTGCCGTGCGCCAGCGCGCCGGCGGCGTACGCGGTGACCGCGATCGCCATGACGGCGATCGGGTAGAGGCCGGAGGCGGGCAGGGCGACGTGGCGCAGGCCCCAGGCGCCGAGCCAGCCCACCGCGACGCCGAGGGCGGCGCCGATGGCCAGCTCCAGCGCTATCTCGCCCACCAGTACGTACCAGTGTTCGACCGGGCCGGCCGTGGAGAAGGCGACGACCAGGATGACGACCGGGGCGTCGTTGAAGCCGGACTCGGCCTCCAGGGTGCCCGTCACGCGCGAGGGCAGGGGGATGCGCCGCAGCACGGAGAAGACGGCCGCCGCGTCGGTGGAGGACACCACGGCGCCGACGATGAGCGCCTGGCGCCATTCCAGGCCGACCAGGTAGTGGGCGCCGGCCGCGGTGATGCCGACGCTGACCGCGACCCCGACCAGCGCGAGCAGCGAGGCGGCCGGCAGGACCGGCTTGATCTCCTTCCACTTCGTGCCCAGGCCGCCCTCGGCGAGGATCACGACGAGGGCCGCGTACCCGATGACCTGGGTCATCTCGGCGTTGTCGAAGTGGACGTGCCCGAGGCCGTCCTGGCCCATGACGACGCCGATCCCCAGGTAGACGAGCAGGCTGGGGAGCCCGCTGCGCGAGGAGATCCGCACCGCCGCCACGGCGACGAGCAGCACGAGGGAGCAGGCGAGCAGGAGCTGGTTGAGGTGGTGAACAGTCAGTGGCGGTTCCTTCCCCGAGTTCTCCGTCCAGAATGTCCCACTTCACCCGTTCTTCGGGCGCGCCGGGACGTCCTGTTACTTCGTTACCTTACCTAACTCTTGACGCTTTCTTGACGCTTCCCGCGAGAAGATCGAACGCCCGTCCTCGGCCGTCACCCGACTCCGCGTCAAGTGCGACCGGGCCCTGCGCCTATGGTTGCTCCAGCGCTCATTCGAAGTCACAGCCCGACCTGCCGCTCGCGTTAGGACAGCAAGGACAGCGATGCCCCCCAACACCACCGCCACAACGGGTGACAAGCCCGGCAAGTCCGGCAGGAAGAAGGGGCGAAAAGCCCGACTCGTCGTGATCGTCCTGGTGCTGGCCATCATCGGCGGCATCGCCTACGGGGCCTACTGGTCCGTCAGCACCGTCCGCGCCTCCTTCCCGCAGACCAAGGGCGAGGTCACGCTCCAGGGCCTGGCCGGGCCGGTCGACGTCAAGCGCGACGGCTACGGCATCCCGCAGATCTACGCCTCCTCGCCCGAGGACCTGTTCATGGCGCAGGGCTACGTCCAGGCGCAGGACCGGTTCTACGAGATGGACGTGCGCCGGCACATGACCTCCGGGCGCCTGTCGGAGATGTTCGGCAAGGGCCAGGTCAAGAACGACGAGTTCCTGCGCACCCTGGGCTGGGACCGCGTGGCCAAGGCGGAGTACGACACCAAGCTGTCGTCCGCCACCAAGAAGTACCTCCAGTCGTACGCGCAGGGCGTCAACGCCTACCTCAAGGGCCGCTCCGCCAAGGACATCTCCCTGGAGTACGCGGCCCTGGGCCTGACCAACGACTACACGCCCGCCCAGTGGACGCCGGTCGACTCGGTCTCCTGGCTCAAGGCGATGGCCTGGGACCTGCGCGGCAACATGCAGGACGAGATCGACCGCGCCCTGATGACCAGCCGCCTGGGCCCCAAGCAGATCAAGGACCTGTACCCGGACTACCCCTACGACCGGAACAAGCCGATCGTCACCCAGGGCCAGTACAGCGAACTCGCCCAGGCGTTCGAGGGCGGCGACGGCGGGTCCAGCGGTTCGCAGGGATCGAACACCTCGGGGCAGTTCGGCACGGGTACCGGTACGGGTACGGGCACCGGTACTGGCAGCGGCACGGGTACTGGTACGGGCACCGGAACGGGTACTGGTACCGGCACGGGTACTGGTACCGGTACGGGCACCGGCTCCACCGGAACGTCCGCCACCTCCGGCACCTCCGGCTCCGGCGTCCAGGGCCAGCTGCTGGGCATGAGCGACGTCATGCAGGACCTGCCCGCGGCCGTCGGAGTCAACGGCGACGGCATCGGCTCCAACTCCTGGGTGGTCGCCGGCAAGTACACGATCACCGGCAAGCCGCTGCTCGCCAACGACCCGCACCTGGGCGCCTCGCTGCCGTCCGTCTGGTACCAGATGGGCCTGCACTGCCGCGCGGTCTCCGGCAAGTGCCCCTACGACGTCACCGGCTACACCTTCGCGGGCATGCCCGGCGTCGTCATCGGCCACAACCAGGACATCGCCTGGGGCATGACCAACTCCGGCGTCGACGTCACCGACCTGTACCTGGAGAAGCTCAGCGGCGACGGCTACCTGCGCGACGACAAGACGGTGCCGTTCAAGACCCGCCAGGAGACCATCAAGGTCGCCGGCGGCGCCGCCAAGACGATCGTCGTGCGCGAGACGCGGGACGGGATGCCGCTGCTGTCCGACCGCGACGACGAACTCGTCCAGGTCGGCAAGAAGGCCACCGTCGACACCGCGGCCCCCGACCGCGGCGACGGCTACGCCATCGCCCTGAAGTGGACCGCGCTGGAGCCGGGCACCACCATGGACGCGGTCTTCGCCATCGACCGGGCCAAGGACTGGAGCGGCTTCCGCTCGGCGGCGGCCCTGTTCGACGTGCCGTCGCAGAACATGATCTACGCCGACACCAAGAACAACATCGGCTACACCCTGCCCGGCCGCATCCCGCAGCGCGCGAAGAGCGACGACGGCTCCGTGCCGGCGCCCGGCTGGGACTCGAAGTACGACTGGAAGGGCTACATAGAGCAGGCCGAGCTGCCCTACGAGTACAACCCCGGACGCGGCTACATCGTCACCGCCAACCAGGCCGTGGTCGACAAGGACAAGTACCCGTACACGCTCACCACGGACTGGGGCTACGGCGCCCGCAGCCAGCGGATCACCGACCTGATCCAGTCGAAGATCGACGGCGGCGGCAAGATCTCCACCGAGGACATGCGACAGATGCAGATGGACGACAGCAGCGAGATCGCCAAGCTGCTCGTGCCCAAGCTGCTGAAGATCGATCTCAAGGACAAGGACGTCCGCCAGGCGCAGAAGCTCCTGGAGGGCTGGGACTACACCCAGGACGCCGACTCGGCGGCGGCGGCCTACTTCAACGCGGTCTGGCGCAACGTCCTCAAGCTGGCCTTCGGCAACAAGCTGCCCAAGGAGCTGCGGGTCAAGGGCCAGTGCCTGTGGGTGGAGCCGGCCGGCAACACCGGCCCGGTCGACCAGACCACCAAGGTCCGCGAGTGCGGCGAGCGCTCCGCCGACCAGGCGCAGCCCGACGGCGGCGACCGCTGGTTCGAGGTGGTCCGCAACCTCATGGACGACCAGAACAGCGACTGGTGGAAGACGCCGGCCTCCGGTACCCGCCCCAAGGCCGACAGCCGCGACGAGCTGTTCGCCCGCGCCATGATCGACGCCCGCTGGGAGCTCACCGCCAAGCTCGGCAAGGACATCGACTCCTGGAGCTGGGGCCGGCTGCACCGCCTGTTCCTGAAGAACCAGACGCTTGGCACCGAGGGCCCCGAGTTCCTCCAGTACATCCTCAACCGCGGCCCTTGGAAGCTCAGCGGCGGCGAGGCCACGGTCAACGCCTCCGGATGGAACGCCGCCGGCGGCTACAACGTGGTGTGGGTGCCGTCCATGCGGATGGTGGTCAACCTCGCCGACCTGGACAAGTCCAAGTGGATCAACCTGACCGGCGCCTCCGGGCACGCCTTCAGCGCCCACTACACCGACCAGACCGGCCTGTGGGCCAAGGGCGAACTGCTGCCCTGGTCGTTCTCGGCGAACGCCGTCGGCAAGAGCACGAGCGACACCCTGGTGCTCAAGCCCTGAGCGGCTGACCGCACCTAGGGCCTCTCGTTTGGATCAGGCCGGGCTCGCGGGGTCTGGCACCGCGCCTCGCCGCGTTGTCGTCGGTTGCCATGGCTCCGCCATGACGCCCTCCTCCGCCTTGCGATGCACGGCACCAGACCCCGCTCCCTGATCCGGCCCGATCCAAACGAAAGACCCTGGGCCGACGGCCCTCCACGCGCGCGTGGAGGGCCGTCGCCGTCCCCGGCGGAGGGCGCCGTGCGTCAGGGGGCGAAGCGGCGCACGCCCGACGGCGTCACCACCGCCCGCACCGGCCGGTCGTGCGGCTCGGCCGGGAGGCGTTCGACGACCTCCGCGTCGTACAGCAGGACCACCAGCGCGGGACGCGCCTCCGCCCGCTCCAGACGGGCCAGGACGCGGTCGTAGGAGCCGCCGCCGCGCCCCAGCCGCAGGCCGGCGCCGTCGACGGCGAGCCCGGGCAGCAGGACGGCGTCGGCGGCCGTCACGGCGTCCGGGCCGAGCAGCGGCTCGGCGGGCTCGAACAGCTCCATCCGGCCGCCGTGCCGCACCCGCGTGAGCGTGCCCTCGCCGCCGTAGGCGCCCCAGTCCAGGTCGTTGTCGGGCAGCAGGGCCGGCAGCAGGACGCGCACCCCGCGCGCGTGCAGCGCGTCCAGCAGGGCGTGGGTGCCGGGCTCGGCGCCGACGGAGACGTACGCGGCCACCGTGCCCGCCCCGGCCAGCTCGGGCAGCTTCAGCGCGTGCCGGGCCAGCGCCCGCCCCGCCTCCCCCACCTCGGCCGCGGTCAGCCGGGCGCGCGCCGCCAGCAGCCCGCGCCGCAACGCCCGCTTGTCGGGTCCCGTCGTGCCTTCGATGTCGTGCAAGGCCGCTCCCATGTCCTTCCTCGGAGGTGGTGCGTGCGCCGTCGAACCGGCGACACCGGCCCGCCCAGGGGCAGCGGATATGGTTGCCGCCATGAGTCAGTCACACCCCAGGATCAGCAAGGCTGTCATTCCCGCCGCCGGCCTCGGCACCCGGTTTCTGCCGGCGACCAAGGCCACTCCCAAGGAGATGCTGCCGGTCGTGGACAAGCCGGCGATCCAGTACGTGGTCGAGGAGGCCGTCTCCGCGGGCCTCGACGACGTCCTCATGGTGACGGGCCGCAACAAGCGCCCCCTGGAGGACCACTTCGACCGCAACTACGAGCTGGAGTCGGCCCTCGCCAACAAGGGCGACGCCGAACGGCTCGCCAAGGTGCAGGAGTCCAGCGACCTCGCGACGATGCACTACGTGCGCCAGGGCGACCCCAAGGGCCTCGGGCACGCCGTGCTGTGCGCCGCCCCGCACGTGGGCGACGAGCCGTTCGCCGTGCTGCTCGGCGACGACCTGATCGACCCGCGCGACCCGCTGCTCCAGCGGATGATCGAGGTCCAGGAGATCTACGGCGGCAGCGTCGTCGCCCTCATGGAGGTCGCGCCCGAGCAGATCCACCTCTACGGCTGCGCGGCCGTGGAGGCCACCGGGGACAGCGACGTCGTCCAGGTGACCGGCCTGGTCGAGAAGCCGGAGCCGGCGGAGGCCCCCTCGAACTACGCGATCATCGGCCGCTACGTCCTCGATCCGCACATCTTCGCCATACTGCGCGAGACCCGGCCCGGCCGCGGCAACGAGATCCAGCTCACCGACGCCCTCCAGCAGCTCGCCCAGAGCCACGCCTCGGCGGCCGGCGCCCCCGGCGGCCCGGTGCACGGCGTCGTCTTCAAGGGCCGCCGCTACGACACCGGCGACCGCGGCGACTACCTGCGCGCCATCGTCCGGCTCGCGTGCGAACGTGAGGACCTGGGCCCGGACTTCAGGAACTGGCTCAAGCGGTACGTAGCCGAGGAGATGTGACGTTGAGCAGCGCCGGACAGGACACCGCCGGACCCGACCGCCTGTGGTCGGTGGACGAGCACCTCGATGACGTCCTCACCACCGTCCGCCCCCTGGAGCCCATCGAGCTGCAACTGCTCGACGCCCAGGGCTGCGTCCTGGTCGAGGACATCACGGTGCCCCTGTCCCTGCCTCCGTTCGACAACAGCTCCATGGACGGCTACGCGGTGCGGGTCGCGGACGTCTCCGGGGCGAGCGAGGAGTTCCCGGCCGTCCTGGAGGTCGTCGGGGACGTCGCCGCGGGCGCCGCCGAGCCGCCGCACGTGGGTCCGGGCCAGGCCGCCCGGATCATGACCGGCGCCCCGCTGCCGCCCGGCGCCGAGACGGTCGTCCCCGTGGAGTGGACCGACGGCGGCCTCGGCGAGGGCCCGGTCAGCGGGATGCGCGCGCGCAGCCTGTCCCCGGAGGGCGCCACCGGACAGGTGCGCGTCCACCGCCCCGCGAAGGCGCGCGCGCACGTGCGCGCCACCGGCAGCGACGTCAAGGCGGGCGACCGCGCGCTGAGCGCCGGCACGGTCCTCGGACCGCCGCAGATCGCCCTGCTCGCCGCCATCGGCCGCGGCACGGTGCGGGTGCGTCCGCGCCCGCGCGTCGTGGTGATGTCCACCGGCAGCGAACTCGTCCAGCCCGACGAGCAGCTGTCCCACGGGCAGATCTACGACTCCAACAGCTTCGCCCTGACCGCGGCCGCCCGCGATGCCGGCGCCATCGCCTACCGGGTGGGCGCCGTCGCCGACGACGCCGACACCCTGCGCACCACCATCGAGGACCAGTTGGTGCGCGCCGACCTGATGGTCACCACGGGCGGCGTGAGCGTGGGCGCGTACGACGTCGTCAAGGAGGCGCTGTCGCACGTCGGCGACGAGGACGAGGCGGGCGGCGGCGTGGAGTTCCGCAAGCTCGCCATGCAGCCCGGCAAGCCCCAGGGCTTCGGCACCGTCGGCCCCGACCACATCCCGCTGCTGGCGCTGCCCGGCAACCCGGTGTCGTCGTACGTGTCCTTCGAGCTGTTCGTCCGCCCGGTCATCCGCGCCCTGATGGGCCTCGACGACGTGCACCGGCCCACCGCGCGAGCCACCCTCGCCGCGGACGAGCCGCTCGGCTCGCCCAAGAGCCGCAGGCAGTTCCTGCGCGGGCGGTACCTCGACGGCGAGGTGACCCCCGTGGGCGGCGCCGGCTCCCATCTGATCGCGGCCCTCGCCCAGGCCGACGCCCTCATCGTGATCCCCGAGGACACCGAGTCCGTCGAGCCCGGCGCCGAGGTCGAGGTGGTCCTGCTCGGCTGACGGGCGCCGGTTGGCGGTACCGTGTCGCGCACAGCAGGCCCGCGCACCGCACCGCGCCGGGCCCGGACCGGGAGCGCCGCAGAGCATGACCACACCTTCCCGGGGGGAGACCCCAGGACCCGTGCAGTACCGAGTGCCAGAGGCCGGACAGGACCGGCTGACCCACATCGACGACGCGGGCGCCGCCCGGATGGTCGACGTGTCCGAGAAGGACGTGACCGCGCGCACCGCCCGCGCGAGCGGCCGGGTCCTCGTCGCGCCCCGCGTCGTCGAGCTGCTGCGCGGGGAGGGGGTGCCCAAGGGCGACGCCCTCGCCACCGCGCGGATCGCCGGGATCATGGGCGCCAAGCGCACCCCGGACCTCATCCCGCTGTGCCACCCGTTGTCGGTGTCGGGTGTGAGACTGGACCTGTCGGTCGCGGACGACGCCGTGGAGATCACGGCCACCGTGCGGACGACGGACCGCACGGGCGTCGAGATGGAGGCGCTGACCGCGGTCACCGTCGCCGCGCTCACCGTGATCGACATGGTGAAGGCGGTCGACAAGGGAGCGGTCATCACGGACGTCAGGGTCGAGGAGAAGACGGGCGGCAAGTCGGGCGACTGGAGCCGGGCATGACACACGAGGCATCGGCCGGCGGGAGCTACCGGGCGCTGGTGGTCACGGCCTCCAACCGGGCGGCCGCCGGGGTCTACGAGGACAAGGGCGGCCCGTTGATCGCGGACGGCCTCGCCCGCTTCGGGTTCGCCGTCGACGGCCCGCGGGTCGTCCCGGACGGCGACCCGGTGGAGGCCGCCCTGCGCGACGCCGTGGCGGCCGGGTACGACGTCGTGGTCACCACCGGCGGCACCGGCATCTCGCCCACCGACCGCACCCCCGAGGCGACCCGCCGGGTGATCGACCGCGAGGTGCCGGGCATCGCGGAGGCGATCCGGGCCTTCGGCCGCGAGAAGGTGCCGACCGCGGCGCTCTCGCGCGGCCTCGCCGGGGTGGCCGGGCGGACGCTGATCGTCAACCTGCCGGGTTCCACGGGCGGGGTGAAGGACGGACTGGCCGTACTGGAGCCGCTGTTGACGCACGCCGTCGACCAGGTGCGCGGCGGCGACCATCCCAGACCCGGCGCCGATCCTGGGGGTGCGAGCTGAACAGCCCGGTGTGGCCCGTCGTGCTCGCGGAGGGCGATGTCGTCCTGCGCCCGATAAAGCTGCGCGACCAGCGGCCCTGGCGCGAGGTGAACCAGCGCAACCGGGGCTGGCTCAGGCCCTGGGAGGCGACCATCCCGCCGCCCTCGCCCGGCGGTCCGCTCACGCACCGGCCGACCTACCGGCAGATGGTGCGCCACCTGCGGGCCGAGGCGCGGGCCGGCCGGATGCTGCCGTTCGTCGTGGAGTACCAGGGGCGGCTGGTCGGGCAGTTGACGGTCGCCGGGATCACCTGGGGCTCGATGTGCTCGGGCAACGTCGGCTACTGGGTGGACGAGTCGGTGGCCGGGCGCGGGGTGATGCCGACCGCGGTCGCGCTGGTCGTGGACCACTGTTTCCGCACCGTGGGGCTGCACCGCATCGAGGTCTGCATTCGCCCGGAGAACGGGCCGAGCCGCCGGGTGGCGGAGAAACTCGGATTCCGCGAGGAGGGGCTGCGGCCCCGTTATCTCCACATCGACGGGGCCTGGCGCGACCATCTGGTCTTCGCGCTCACCGCGGAGGAGGTGCCGGACGGGCTGCTGAACCGCTGGCGCCGGATGCGCGCGCAGCGGTCGCCGAAGAGCAATCCGGCCTGAACGGCCGTCCCGTCCGACGTGCCGGTCCGCCGCCCTCGCCCCACTCGCCCGTCCCGTACGCGGGGTGCGACGGACGTGGCGGCGAGGGACCCGGTGGCGTACCGGGATGCGGCGTACTCGGGAAATTGAATAAGTGTTCGAATTAAAGCCAGGGGGCAAGGAATTCGCTCTCCCGATGGTCCGCTCATCGCATCGATCGCAAAAAAAGTTCGAAATATCAGCCAGATCGTGCGACACACCGGCCCAATTGGCCGATGGCCTTGCGTAAACCCCTCTACCGTGTGAGGCGTGAGCAGCAGCGGCCTCATCTACGCAGTCATTGTCGGGGCCTGGGCCGCCTACTTGGTGCCCATGTGGCTCCGTAGGCAGGACGAGCTGAACGAGGCCCGTCCGACGGAACGCTTCAGCACCGCCATCCGGCTGCTGTCCGGACGGGCGGGCATGGAGCGCCGGTACGCCAAGGACCTCAGGGCGCGCTCCACCGAGGAGGGGGAGCCCAGCGCCGTGTCGCCGGACGCCGTCACCGACTCGGTGGACGTCCGGGCCTTCGCCGTACCCCCGACCCGGACCCAGGAACCGGAACGGCCCCTCGCGCAGGACCGCCCGGAGCGGGTGGCGGCGCCGGAGCGTTCGCCGGCACCCGACCGCGTTCCCGCACCCGGCCGCGTTCCCGCACCCGGCCGCACGGTCGGGGCCGCCGTGGAGCCGGCCGCCGAGCAGGTCGCGGGGCCCGACGCCGGGCAGGCGGACCGAGGCGCGGCGTCGGCGGACGAGTCCGCCGACGCGCCCGCGCGCAGACGCGTTCCGGCGCCCCGGCGCGCGCCCGGCGCGGAGGCCGCGGCCGCACGCGCCCGGCGCACCCGCGTCCTCGCCCGCCGCCGGCGCACCACCGTCCTCCTCTTCCTCGCCTTCACCCTGGGCGCGGTCGTCGCCGCCGTCGGCGGACTCGCCTTCCTGTGGGTGCCCGCCGTTCCCGCCGTGCTGCTCAGCGCGTACATCGCGTATCTGCGCGTCCAGGAGCGCCGCCGGTTCGCCTACCAGATGGACCTCCGCCACGCCGAGGCCGCCGCGCAGCGGCTGCGGGAGAGCCGGCGCCAGCCGCGCCGGCGCGCCGCCGCCGTCGCCGAGGAGGACGCGGACGCGCCGGACGCGGGCCCGGAACCCGAGTCGGACCCGGGACTGTCCGCCCTCGCCGCCGACCGGCGGGCCCTGGTCGAGCAGACCGACCACGCGGAGTGGCTGGAGGACCAGCAGCGCGAGCGCCGGCCGCGGACCGGCCACGGCGACAGCTGGGACCCGGTGCCGGTGCCGCTGCCGACGTACGTCACCGCGCCGGTCGCCCCGCGGGCCACCTCCGACGTCGACCTCGGCGCGCCGGACACCTGGAGCTCGGCGCGTTCGTCCGCCGCCGTGCCCGAGCAGGAGCCGGCCGCCGCCGAGGCGGCGGAGCCGCCGGCCGAGGACCGGTCCGCCGACGACGGCCGCACCGACGCCCGCCGGGCCGCCTCGGCCCGCCGCTCCCGCGAGCGCGGCCGCACCCCGCTCTTCGACCAGTACGAGGACGGCGACCGGCCGCGGGCGGCCAACGAGTAGCCGCCCGCGCCCCGGTGGCCGTCCGGCCGGAAAGCCCGCCGCTGACCAGCCCGGGAACGGATTTCCAACCACCCGGTTGAGGATGCTAGAGTTTCACTCGTTGCAAGGGCCTGTGGCGCAGTCCGGTAGCGCACCTCGTTCGCATCGAGGGGGCCAGGGGTTCGAATCCCCTCAGGTCCACGCACGGCTGTTCTTGAGTTAGCTCAGGAATGGTGACGAGATCCCGTCCGATCGCAAGATCGGGCGGGATC
>NZ_BAABKC010000053.1:0-131351 GCF_039543625.1 Streptomyces similanensis
GTGACGGGCGGCCCGCACCACGGCGGCCTTGACGCGCCGCCGGCCGGCGCGGGGCCCGGCCGCTAGCAGGCGTCGCGCATCAACTCCGCGAGGCCGTGGTCGAGATCGAGCTGGAGGTGTTCGCGGCCGACCGGCACCAGCTTGCTCGCGGCCTGGAGGAACCGGCGTATCTCACCGCTGCGCACGTGCACCACGGCCGTGCCCTCGGGGGCGTGGAACTCCAGGACGGTCCGGTCGTACCCGTACGGCCGCACCCGTACGTCGCCGTCGCCCTCGGGCTCCTCCAGACCGGCCGTCAGCAGGTCGCGGGCGAAGGTCCAGCAGACCTCGACGCCCTCCAGGGTGGCCGGGGCGGGGAAGGACATCCGGACGGCGAACGGGTCCCGGCGGTCGTAGTGCAACGTGGCGGGGATGCTGGGCATCCGGGGCGCGGCGGCGACCAGACGCGCCTCGACGGGCTGCTCGATGACGGTGGACAACGCCTTGCTCCCTTGTGACGTATGACGTACGACGGCTGGACGGACGCTTGGGTGGACGAGGCCGGCACTGGAGGAGACGACGGAACCGGCCGCCCCGTGCACATGGGGAGCTAGTGACCTCTGTCACCGCCTTTCATGCGCGGACGTGACCGGTCTTACGCGGCCGGAGCGCGCGTGGGAGCGCAGGTCGCCGGGCATCCGGCGACAAGGGGCGCTTCGCTCGACCGGGCGATTGAATATCGCCTGAAATGACGAACTGTCCCAGGATGCGGGTAGGCGGTCCTTGACTGAGAGGAAGTGAACGGCATGCCACGCGGATCCAGTGCCAAGCGGGAGCGTCAGTACGAGCACATCAAGGAGAGCGCGCGGGACCGGGGCGAGAGCGCCGGCCGCGCCGAGGAGATCGCCGCCCGCACGGTGAACAAGGAGCGCGCCCGCTCGGGCGAGTCGAAGACGGCCGGCCGCACCTCGACGCAGGACATGTCCTCCGGCAAGCGGGGCGGCCAGCGTTCGGGCCACGGCTCCCAGGGCCCCACGTACGACCAGCTCTACGAGGAGGCCAAGCGGCGCAACATCCACGGCCGCTCGGACATGAACAAGCAGCAGCTGCGGCAGGCGCTGGACAAGTGACCCAGGGACCCGCGGGCGGCGCCCCGGCGCACGCCCCGGCCGCGGCCGGGGGCCGGGGCGCGGCGACCTGACCGCCCCCGGCCCCCGAAGGCCGCGCGCCCCGGGGCGCCGCCCGTCGTGCCCGCGCCGCGCGGCGGCCCCGTAGGCTCCTGTCACCATGACGACGACCATAGGGATACCCGCGGGCTGGCCCGCGAGCACGGAGCGGGCGCGGGCCGTGCAGGACGAGTTGCGCGCGCGGATCGTGCTGGACGAGGCGGGTCCGGCGCCCGGGACGGGCCACGTCACCGGCGTGGACGTCGCCTACGACGACGAGCGGGACGTCGTCGCCGCGGCAGCCGTCGTCCTGGACGCGGCCACGCTGCGGGTGGTCGCCGAGGCCACCGCCATCGGCCGGATCTCCTTCCCGTACGTCCCCGGACTGCTCGCCTTCCGTGAGATCCCCACCGTGCTCGCCGCCCTCGACGCCCTGGACCGCCCGCCCGGCCTGGTCGTCTGCGACGGCTACGGACTCGCCCATCCGCGCCGGTTCGGCCTCGCCAGCCACCTCGGCGTCCTGACCGGCCTGCCGACGATCGGCGTCGCCAAGAACCCCTTCACCTTCGCCCACGCCGGCCCGGACACCCCGCGCGGCAGCGCCGCCCCGCTGCTGGCCGGAACCGAGGAGGTCGGCCGCGCGCTGCGCACCCGCGACGGAGTGAAGCCGGTCTTCGTCTCCGTGGGCCACCGCACCGGTCTCGACAACGCCTGCGCGCACACCCTCGCGCTGACCCCGGCCTACCGCCTGCCGGAGACCACCCGCCGGGCCGACGCCCTGTGCCACCGGGCCCTCAGGGAGGCGACGGGGCAGCCGGAGCCGGGCACGCACCAGTCGTTCGGTCGACCAGTCGACTAAACGACCGCCGCCGTGCGGAAGGTCAGCCCGGAGGCGCACAGCCGGCCGAGCAGCGCGTCGCCCATCGCGACCGCCGTCGTCACCTGCCCGGCCGTCTCGGGCAGCTCGTCCAGGGCCAGGCACAGGGCGGACTCGGCGAACATCCGCGCCGTCTCGTCGTAGCCGGGGTCGCCGCCCGCGACCTCGGTCAACACCCGCCGGCCGCCGCCCTCGCCGACGAACCGCACCGAGAACCAGCTCCTGGCCCGCTTCTCGGCGCTCGGTCCGTCGCCCGGCTCGAGCCGGCCGGACAGCCAGCGCCGCACCGGCGGCACCTGGGCCGCGGCGGCCAGGGCGCCCACGGCGGCCACCGAGCCGGCGGCCACCGGCAGCCGCCGTACGGCGGCGTAGTGGCGGTAGCGGAAGTCGGGGCCGTAGCGCTCCAGCGCCCGCGCCGAGCGGACCACGATCCGCGGGTCGATGGTCGGCAGCGGCAGCGCCCAGGCGCCGACCTCCCCGGCGAACCGCGGCGCCGCCGCCGGCGCCGAGGCCCGCCGCCCCACCAGCCGGGGTTCGTGCCACGCGCGCTCCCGCGCCGCGGCCCGCATCGACAGCGGCCGGGACAGCTGCCCGAGCGCCGAGGCGAGGGTGCCGCCGGAGAACGCCGCGTCCGCGCGCACGAACCCGTCCACGCTCAGCGGCACGCCCTCGGGCAGCTGCCCCACCGTGAAGTACACGCCCAGGTCGTGCGGCACCGAGTCGAACCCGCACGCGTGCACCAGCCGCGCCCCGGTCTCCCGCGCCCGGGCGTCGTGCCGGACGTACACCAGGTCGACGAACTCGGGTTCGCCGGTGAGGTCCACGCAGTCCGTGCCGCTGTCCGCGCAGGCGGCGACCAGTTCCTCGCCGTACGTCACGTACGGGCCCACGGTGGTGGCCACCACGCGGGTCCGCCGGGCCAGCTCCCGCAGCGAGTCCGGATCGGCCACGTCGGCCGTGACCACCCCGACGGACGCGCCGCCGGGCAGTGCCTCGCGCAGTTCCTCCAGCTTGCGTTCGCTGCGGCCCGCGACGGCCCAGCGCAGCCCGTCCGGCGCGTGCGCGGCCAGGTACTCGGCGGTCAGCCGCCCCACGAAACCGGTGGCCCCGAAGAGCACGATGTCGTACGGGCGCTCCGCCCCATTCAGCCTGCTCATGACACCCCTTGCCTCGCGGTCGCGCCGTCTGTGCCGCCGTCGGTGGCCGAGGCTAGCGTGCCCGCGCCGATCACCGCGAGGGGGTGCGGCGAGGGCGGCGGGGGAGTGGCGCGGGGGCGGCGCGCGGTACGGCCGGCGGCGCACCGGGTACGTCTCCCGACGCCGGCTTGGCTAAGCGCTTGCTCGTGTGGGGCTTGTGCCGGGTGGAACGTGTTCTTAACATCGTCGGTGTTACATCAGTTGTGTCACAGTGGTCGCGACGAAGGGGCCCACCACATGGCAACGGCACAGACGCCGGGGCGGTACGGCCCGCTGACCGGCGTGCGCGTCGTGGAACTGGCCGGCATCGGCCCCGGCCCGTTCGCCGCGATGCTGCTGGCCGACCTGGGCGCCGACGTGGTCCGGGTGGACCGCCCCGGCGGCGCCGGCCTCGGCATCGACCCGGCCCAGGACCTCACCAACCGCAACAAGCGCTCCGTCCTGTGCGACCTGAAGTCGCCCGAGGGCCGCACCCGCGTCCTCGACCTCGCCGCCCGCGCCGACGTCCTCATCGAGGGCTACCGCCCCGGCGTCGCCGAACGCCTCGGCGTCGGCCCCGACGCCTGCCACGCCCGCAACCCCCGGCTCGTCTACGGCCGGATGACCGGCTGGGGCCAGGACGGACCGCTCGCCCCGCGCGCCGGACACGACATCGCCTACATCGCCGTCACCGGCGCACTCGGCATGATCGGCGCGCCCGACGCGCCCCCGGCCGTCCCCGCCAACCTCCTCGGCGACTACGCGGGCGGCTCCCTCTACCTCGTCGTCGGCGTCCTGGCCGCCCTGCACCACGCCCGGGCGACCGGTGCCGGCCAGGTCGTGGACGCCGCCATCGTGGACGGCGCCGCCCACCTGGCCACGATGATCCACGGCATGCTCGCCGCCGGCGCCTGGCAGGACCGGCGCGGCGCCAACCTCCTGGACGGCGGCTGCCCGTACTACGGCGCCTACGAGACCGCCGACGGCGCGCACATGGCGGTCGGCGCCCTGGAGCGGCGCTTCTACGACGAGTTCGCCGCCCGCCTCGGCCTGCCGTCCGACCTCGCCGACGCGCACGCCGACCTCGCCCGCTGGGGCGAGCTGCGCGAGGCCGTCGCCGCCCGCTTCAAGTCCCGTACCCGTGAGGAGTGGACCGCGCTCTTCGCGGACTCCGACGCGTGCGTGGCCCCCGTACTGTCGCTGCGCGAGGCGCCGCACCACCCGCACCTGGCCGCCCGCGGCACCTTCACCGACCACGACGGCCGCACCCAGCCCGCCCCCGCGCCCCGCTTCTCGGCCACCCCCGCCACCGTCCGCACCGGCCCGGCCCTGCCCGGCGCCCACGCGGCCGAGGTGGCCCGCGACTGGGACCTGCCGGCGGACGCCTGAACCGGGCGGCGGCCCGCCGGGCCGCCACGCACCGCACAGCCACCGAACCCCTCATCGAAAGGCCTGTCAGTGAGCACCGAAGCGTACGTGTACGACGCGATCCGCACCCCGCGCGGGCGCGGCAAGGCAAGCGGCGCCCTCCACGGCACCAAGCCCATCGACCTGGTCGTCGGCCTCATCCACGAGATCCGCCGCCGCTTCCCCGACCTGGACCCGGCGGCCGTGGACGACGTCGTGCTCGGCGTCGTCGGCCCGGTCGGCGACCAGGGCTCCGACATCGCCCGCGTCGCCGCGCTGGCGGCCGGCCTGCCCGACACGGTGGCCGGCGTCCAGGAGAACCGCTTCTGCGCCTCGGGTCTGGAAGCCGTCAACCTGGCCGCCGCGAAGGTCCGTTCGGGCTGGGAGGACCTGATCCTGGCGGGCGGCGTCGAGTCGATGTCCCGGGTCCCGATGGCCTCCGACGGCGGCGCCTGGTTCAACGACCCGATGACCAACCTCTCCGTCAACTTCGTGCCGCAGGGCATCGGCGCCGACCTGATCGCCACCATCGAGGGCTTCACCCGGCGCGACGTGGACGAGTACGCGGCGCTGTCCCAGGAGCGCGCGGCGGCGGCCTGGAAGGACGGCCGCTTCGAGCGCTCCGTCGTCCCGGTCACCGACCGCAACGGCCTCGTCGTCCTCGACCACGACGAGCACCCGCGCCCCGGCACCACCGCCGACTCCCTCGCCGGGCTCAAGCCGTCCTTCGCGGACATCGGCGAGCTGGGCGGCTTCGACGCCGTCGCCCTCCAGCAGTACCACTGGGTGGAGAAGATCGACCACGTCCACCACGCCGGCAACTCCTCCGGCATCGTGGACGGCGCCTCGCTCGTCGCCATCGGCTCCAAGGAGGTCGGCGAGCGCTACGGCCTCACCCCGCGCGCCCGGATCGTCTCCGCCGCCGTCTCCGGCTCCGAGCCCACCATCATGCTCACCGGCCCCGCCCCGGCCACCCGCAAGGCGCTCGCCAAGGCCGGACTCACCATCGACGACATCGACCTGGTCGAGATCAACGAGGCGTTCGCCGCCGTCGTGCTCCGCTTCGTCAAGGACATGGGCCTGTCCCTGGACAAGGTCAACGTCAACGGCGGCGCGATCGCACTCGGCCACCCGCTCGGCGCGACCGGCGCGATGATCCTCGGCACCCTGGTGGACGAGCTGGAGCGCCAGGACAAGCGCTACGGCCTCGCCACGCTCTGCGTCGGCGGCGGCATGGGCGTCGCCACCGTTGTCGAGCGCCTCTGAATCCCAGCGCAGTCCTCAGCACCGGACCTCAACGGCCTCAACGGAAGACCTCTGACATGACCGAGAGCACCACCATCCGCTGGGAACAGGACGACACCGGCGTCGTCACCCTCGTCCTGGACGACCCGAACCAGTCCGCGAACACCATGAACCAGGCGTTCCGCGACTCCTTCGCCGCCGTCGCCGACCGCCTCGAAGCCGAGCTCAAGGCCGACCCCGACGCCATCCGCGGCATCATCCTCACCTCCGCGAAGAAGACCTTCTTCGCCGGCGGCGACCTGCGCGACCTGATCCGCGTCACCCCCGGGACCGCGCGGGACCTGCTCGACGGCGGCCTCGCCATCAAGCGGAACATGCGCCGCATCGAGACCCTCGGCAAGCCGGTCGTCGCCGCCATCAACGGCGCGGCCCTCGGCGGCGGCTTCGAACTCGCCCTCGCCTGCCACCACCGCGTCGCCCTCGACGCCTCCGGCACCAAGATCGGCTGCCCGGAGGTCACCCTCGGCCTGCTCCCCGGCGGCGGCGGCGTGGTGCGCACCGTACGGCTGCTCGGCATCACCGACGCGCTGCTGAAGGTGCTGCTCCAGGGCACCCAGTACAACGCGCGCCGCGCCCAGGAGAACGGCCTCGTCCACGAGGTGGCCGCCACCCCGGAGGAGCTGATCGCCAAGGCGCGCGCCTTCATCGACGCCAACCCCGAGTCGGCCCAGCCCTGGGACCGGCCCGGCTACCGCATCCCCGGCGGCACCCCGTCGAACCCGAAGTTCGCCGCCAATCTGCCCGCCTTCCCGGCCAACCTGCGCAAGCAGACGGCCGGCGCGCCCTACCCGGCGCCGCGCAACATCCTGGCCGCCGCCGTCGAGGGCGCCCAGGTCGACTTCGAGACCGCGCAGGTCATCGAGGCCCGCTACTTCGTGGAGCTGGCCGCCGGGCAGACCTCGAAGAACATGATCCAGGCGTTCTTCTTCGACCTCCAGGCCGTCAACTCCGGCGCCAACCGCCCCCAGGGCATCGAGCCCCGCACGGTCCGGAAGGTCGCCGTCCTCGGCGCCGGCATGATGGGCGCCGGCATCGCCTACAGCTGCGCCCGCGCCGGCATCGAGGTCGTCCTCAAGGACGTCGCGCTGGAGTCCGCCGTCAAGGGCAAGGGCTACTCCGAGAAGCTGTGCGCCAAGGCCGTCTCCCGGGGCCGTACCAGCCAGGAGAAGGCGGACGCGCTGCTCGCCCGCATCACGCCCACCGCCGACGCGGCCGATCTCGCCGGCTGCGACGCGGTGATCGAGGCCGTCTTCGAGGACCCCTCGCTCAAGCACAAGGTGTTCCAGGAGATCGAGCACATCGTCGCGCCGGACGCGCTGCTGTGCTCCAACACCTCCACGCTGCCCATCACCGTCCTGGCCGAGGGCGTCGAGCGGCAGGGCGACTTCATCGGCCTGCACTTCTTCTCGCCGGTCGACAAGATGCCGCTGGTGGAGATCATCAAGGGCGAGCGCACCGGCGACGAGGCCCTGGCCCGCGCCTTCGACCTGGTCCGCCAGATCAACAAGACGCCCATCGTCGTCAACGACTCGCGCGGCTTCTTCACCTCCCGCGTCATCGGCCACTTCATCAACGAGGGCGTGGCGATGGTCGGCGAGGGCATCGAGCCCGCCTCCGTCGAGCAGGCCGCCGCCCAGGCCGGCTACCCGGCCAAGGTGCTGTCCCTGATGGACGAGCTGACCCTCACCCTGCCCCGCAAGATCCGCAACGAGTCGAAGCGGGCCGTCGAGGAGGCCGGCGGCACCTGGCCGACCCACCCCGCCGAGGCCGTCATCGACCGCATGGTGGACGAGTTCGGCCGCACCGGCCGCAGCGGCGGCGCCGGCTTCTACGAGTACGGCGAGGACGGCAAGCGGGCGGGCCTGTGGCCGGGCCTGCGCGAGCACTTCACGAAGCCGGGGCACGAGATCCCGTTCAAGGACATGCAGGAGCGGATGCTCTTCGCGGAGGCCCTGGACACGGTCAAGCTGCTGGAGGAAGGCGTCCTGACCTCGGTCGCCGACGCCAACATCGGCTCCATCTTCGGCATCGGCTTCCCCGGCTGGACCGGCGGCGTGCTCCAGTACGTCAACGGCTACGACGGCGGCCTGCCCGGCTTCGTCGCCCGCGCGCGGGAACTGGCCGAGCGCTACGGCGAGCGGTTCACCCCGCCCGCCCTGCTGGTGGCCAAGGCGGAGCGCGGGGAGACCTTCACCGACGGCCGCTGACCTGCCGCGCTCAGGCGGAGGAGGCGTCCTCGTCCTCGAAGGACCCCTCCTCCGTCCGGGCCGTGTCGACCCACTCCCGCAGCTCCTCCTTCAGCGACCGCTGGAAGGTGGTCAGCAGCGCCTGCACCACCAGCGGGTGCATGTGGGCCGACAGCGACTTCACGTCCTGGGCGTCCCGCTCGGCGACCGCGTCGCGCAGCAGCCCCGAAAGCTCGCGGGCGGCGGCGCGGGCGTGCTCGATCAGCGCGGTGCGGGCCGCGAGGATCGTCTCCTCGGACAGCGGCACGTCCAGCAGCCGCACCCCCAGCCGGAACAGCCCGGCGTCGACGCGGTACGCGGCACCGTCGCCGTTCTCAGGTGCCAGCACGTTCATCGCCGCCAGCCGCTCCACGTCCTCGTCGGTCAGCGGCCGCCCGGCCCGCCGCTCCAGCTCGCGCCGGGACAGCGTCTCCACGCTCTCCGGCGCCCAGGAGGCGACGACCGCCCGGTGCACGGCCAGGTCGTGCGGCGACAGGTCCGGCGGGAGCTGGCGCAGATGCCGCTCGATCGCGGCCAGCGTCATGCCCTGGTGCTGCATCTCCTCGATCAGCGCGAGGCGGGCCAGGTGGTCGCGGCCGTAGCGGCCCACCCGGCGCGGGCCGATCTCGGGCGGCGGCAGCAGACCGCGGCCGCTGTAGAAGCGGACGGTGCGCACCGTGACGCCGGCCCGCGCGGCCAGCTCGTCGATCGTGAGGGCCGGCTCCCCGGTGTCGGTCGTCGTCATGTGAAGCAGTATCGCTGTATCAGTGCCGCTGTTACACCGACCACTGTGAAACCCGATGACCGATCTGCGCAGGTCGTGTGAGAAGTTCCGCTCTGTGACGTGTGCCATCGCATGAAAGTGATCTCGCTGGGAAGCTGGTTTCCTGGTCTGTACCGCGCCCATGGGCAGGGCGGGCCGGAAACGTACGGACACCCGGGCCCACCCCGCCCGGGGCACCAGAGAGTGGATCTTCCCCTTGACCAAGGACGTGCACACGGCACCCGTCGTCGGCCATCCCCAGGCGACCGGTGCTCCCGCCGACGCGGGCGACGCCGGTTACAGCAAGGACCTCAAGCACCGCCACGTCAACATGATCGCCATCGGCGGCGCGATCGGCACCGGCCTCTTCCTGGGCGCCGGCGGCCGCCTGCACAACGCCGGACCGGCGCTGGCGCTGGCCTACCTGGTCTGCGGCGTCTTCGCGTTCTTCGTGGTCCGCGCCCTGGGCGAGCTGGTCCTGTACCGGCCCTCCTCCGGCTCCTTCGTGTCGTACGCGCGCGAGTTCCTCGGCGAGAAGGGCGCCTACGTCGCCGGCTGGATGTACTTCCTGAACTGGTCGACCACCGGCATCGCCGACATCACCGCGATCGCGCTCTACACGCACTACTGGAGCTTCTTCACGCCCGTCCCGCAGTGGGTGCTGGCGCTGATCGCCCTCGCTGTCGTCCTCACCGTCAACCTGATCTCGGTGAAGATCTTCGGCGAGATGGAGTTCTGGTTCGCGATCGTCAAGGTGGCCACCCTGGTCGCCTTCATGCTGATCGGCATCTTCCTGCTCACCACCCAGCACCAGGTGGACGGCACCACGCCCGGCTGGAGCGTGATCAGCGACCACGGCGGACTGCTGCCGCACGGCGCGATGCCGGTCGTCCTCGTCATGCAGGGCGTGATCTTCGCCTACGCCGCGCTGGAGCTGGTCGGCGTCGCCGCGGGCGAGACCGCCGAGCCGGAGAAGGTCGTCCCGCGCGCGGTGAACTCCATCATGTGGCGCGTCGCCCTCTTCTACGTCGGCTCGGTCGTCCTGCTCGCGCTGCTGCTGCCGGGCTCGGTCTACTCCGGCGACGAGAGCCCCTTCGTCACGGTCCTGTCGAAGATCGGCGTGCCCGCGGCCGGCGACGTCATGAACCTGGTGGTCCTGACCGCCGCCATGTCCTCCCTGAACTCCGGCCTGTACTCCACCGGCCGCATCCTGCGCTCCATGGCGATGGCGGGCTCGGCGCCGAAGTTCACCCGCGTGATGAGCCGCAGCCAGGTGCCCTACGGCGGCATTCTGCTGACCTGCGCGGTGTGCGTGCTCGGCGTCGTCCTGAACTACCTGATGCCCAGCCAGGCCTTCGAGATCGTGCTGAACGTCGCCTCGCTCGGCATCGTCAGCACCTGGGTGATCATCATGGTCTGCCACCTGGTCTTCGTCCGCCGCGCCAAGGCGGGCCTGCTGACCCGCCCGCACTTCCGCCTCCCCGGCAGCCCGGTCACCGAGATCACCACGATCGCCTTCCTGCTGGCCTGCCTGGGCCTGATGTGGAAGGACCCGGAGGTGGGCCGCAAGACCCTCTACCTCATCCCGGTCCTCGCGGTCCTGCTGGTCGCGGGCTGGTACGGGGTGCGCCGCAGGGTCACCGAGGAGTCCGCTGCTTCGCTGACGAAGTAGCGGGGGCTCCGGGGCAGGGGTCGGCGGGAGCCGTCGGGCAGACGCCAGGCACTGGCACCCACCGTCAGGCTCCCGCACGTACTCACTGTTACGGCGCGTCCTCTCCTACTGCGCTCGGACGGCGGCCCGCACCTTCGTACGTCCGGAGGCTGGTCAAGACGTCGTGGTGCCCGCACAGGGCGAGGACCGACTTGGCGATCCGCCGCACTCGCTCGACCTCGCCGCGCAGACCCGCCGCCTCCTCCTCGTCGAGCCGTCGGCGGGCTTCCGCGAGTGCGGCCAGGGCGACCTGCGCGGGGACGTCGTCGGCCGGCAGAGCGGCAGCGAGCTGCTCGACGCGGGGGATCAGCTCACCGAGGGTTCGGCGGAAGCCGTCCTCGAAGGCCCGTACGGTGCCGTGCCGCGGCAGCGTCCTCTGGTCCAGGAACCAGGCAGCGGCGGCCCGCACCGTGACGGAGGCGAGCGCGGCGCCGTCCGCCTTCGCGTCGACACCGCTCACCGTCCGGACTCCGCCGCACGGTGGACCGGGCAGGCACAGGGGAACGCCTCGCTCACCGGCCAGGGCGGGGGTCCGTCGCCGTACGGCACGCTCACGGCGGTCTGCGGCTCGGTACGCGAGCCGTCGCGGCGGACGGTGTAGACCCGGATGGCGCCCCCTGGGCGCTGCGGTTCTCGGACGGTACGGTTCGTCACGTCGACGCTCCTTCGCAGCGTTGGCCACGCCCCGGGAGGTCTCACCACCTCGCCGGGGTCTGTGTAGTCATGCTGCTACTGAGCGTGTGGTCACGAGTTTCACGGCCCGTGAAACTTCGTCACGACAGACCGATCCACGAGGCGAACCCCGCGAGGGAATCCTTGCCGTACCTCTCCATGTGGATCAGTGTTTGTACGGTCTCGCGCACCTGCGGATGGTTCCGCGTCTGCTCCGGCGCGACGCGGCGCGCCGCTTGCAGGGCGGCGAACGCCTTCTCCCGGTTGCCGTAGTCCAGCCACCCCTTCGCGGCGTCCATGTACCAGCGGCCCGCCCGCACCGGTGCCACGTCCGCGGGCAGCCGTGTCTGCCGCGTGCTGCGTACGACCTCGGGCCCGTCGTACATCTCCACGGCCACCCCGAGCCGGTGCATGGCGACGTTGGTGGGCCCGAACTCCAGGCCGTAATGGTTCGCGTCGTCGTGTCCGAGGAGACGGGCGGTCTCCGCTGCCGCGTCCAGATGCGCGCGGGCGGTGGGGCCGTTGCCGGCACGGGCCGCGAAGATGGCGGACCGCAGGTGAGCCGCACCGTGCACGCTGAGCGAGGGCTCGTCCATGTGCGCGATGTCCTCGCCCACGTGACGGCGGACGCGCTCCAGCAGACGCATGCCGCGCTCGTAGGACGCGGCTTGCAGGAACAGCGTCGAGCGCTGCCACTGTGTACGGGCCACTCGAAGCGGGTCGCCCGATGCGGCGGCGGCCCACTGCACGCGGTCCATGGCCAGTGACCGCAGGTCGAACAACCCCAGCGCATAGGCGATTCCGGTCACGCCGGAGTACGCCTCGGCAAGCAGCCCGAACAGCCGCTCGCGCTCCGCTCCCTCGGCGGCGTGGCAGGCCGTCGACAGTTCGTCCAGCAAGGAGGGCAATGCCAGGCCCAACTTGGCGTAACTGGCCTTACGGCCCAGCGCGGAGACCTTCGCGACGTCCGCCGCCAGGTCGGCATAGGGCCGTGCTCGCACCGAGTCGTCGGGCAGGTCCCAGGAGAGCATCGCCGCCTGGATGCCCGGAATCGTCTCGTATACCCGGCCTCGGTACGGGTCCTCGTACGGCTGCCCGGTCAGCTGCTCCAACCGAACTCCCAGAGCGCGCGCCGCACCGGCGGTCAGGGACGGCGTGGCCGGTTTGTGCCCTCGCTCGACTTGTGCGACGAGGCTCTTGGAGCAGGGGATGCGCTGGGCGAGCTGAAGCTGCGTCAAGCCGCGCGCCTTTCGAGCCTCGGCGATCCGCCGCCCGATCCGCTCTCCCGCCGCGTCATTCGCGTAAGACATCATGGAGTCCTTCGAGTCTCGACCCTTCGAAGGTACCCCTGATCAAGAGGAGGCAGTGGGCGATCGGTCCGCCCGTCACACAGACCAGACCTCAGCGCTACGAGCCGGCATCCCCCTGCGGCCGGGGCCGCCTTCCTCACCTGCCGGTGATCCGGCCGAGTGCGGTGAGGCCGTCGATTCGCCAGTCGGCCGCCGCCCTCACCTCCGGGTCGTCCGCCCACAGATGCCCCCACGGGCCGCGCCGCAGGTGCGCGGTCCGCAGGCCCGCGGCCCTCGCCGGGAAGATGTCGTTCACCGGGTGGTCGCCGACGTACACCGTCCGTTCGGGCGCCGCCTGCGCCGCCTCCAGCACCCGCCGGAAGAAGGCCGCCTCCGGCTTGGCCACTCCCCACTCGCCCGACGTGGCGATCAGGTCCGCGGGCAGATCCAGGGCGCGCAGCAGCTCCCCGGCCCGCGCGGTCTGGTTGCCGGCGATGACGACCCGCACCCCCTGCGCACGCAGTGCCGCCAGCGCGGGCCGCACATCCTCGTACAGATCCTCCTCGGCCAGCCGTTCACCCTGTCCGGCTGCCTCCCGGGCGCGGTACTCCGCGGCGACGTCGATCCCGGGGCGTACGAGCCGGAGCGCGTCCGCGTTGTCCTGCCCCCGGGCGACGACGGCCCCGACGAGGGCGGAGAGCGTGTGTCTCGGAACCTGGAGCCAGTCGGCCCAGGAAGCCCAGTAGCGGTCGTCCCGGGTGATCGTCTCGCCGACGTCGAACACGATGGTGTCAATCACGCCCCGAGCCTACGGGGAGCCGGGACGCCGCCCGAGAGACGTACAGGTCGGCCACCGCCGATGCGGGACCACGACCACGAGCCGCCAGTCCATTGACGTCTGTCCGCCGCCTTAGTACTGCAATGGTCTTTGCCGTGACGGGTGGCCGGCTTCGTCGTTGTTGTGGCTATGGGTGGGGACCTTGCTGATGTGAGGTTGTGGGCGCGTGAGTTGGATGCGGTGCATGAGCGGTTCGTGCACCGTTTCAGCAGGTCGGAGCCGCGTGAGTCGGCACTGGCCTGTATGCGTGGTCTGATCGCTCCGCTGCAGCGGAAGAACGGCTGGACCCTGGCGGAGGAGGCCGGCCATGCGGGCCCGGACCGTATCCAGCGGATGCTGAACCGGATCGACTGGGACGCCGATGAGGTGCTCGGCGACGTGCGCCGGTACGTGGTCGACAACCTCGGCGACCCGGACGCCGTCCTGGTCGTGGACGACACCGGCTTCCTGAAGAAGGGGACGCGGTCGGCCGGGGTGCGGCGGCAGTACTCCGGCACCGCCGGGCGGACGGAGAACAGCCAGGTCGGCGTCTTCCTCGCCTATGCAACCGACCGCGGGCGGACACTGATCGACCGGCGCCTGTACCTGCCCACCTTCTGGACCGACGACCGCGACAGGTGCCGCCGGGCCGGCATCGACGACGACGTCGCCTTCGAGACCAAGGTGGCCATGGCCAAGGCGATGGTCCGCCGCGCCATCACGGACAAGATCCCCTTCCGGTGGATGACCGCGGACGCCGCCTACGGGTTCTCCAAGAACCGGCGGTCCGAGCTGGAACGGGCGGACGTCTTCCACGTCATGGCCACCACCCGACACGACACCGTGGTCACCCGCTGGGCGATCGACCACTCCGTCCACGACCTGTTCAACGGGCTCGCCCGGCAGAAACGGAAGCGCCGTTCCTGCGGCAGCGGGGCTCACAGCCTTGCAGATCTACGACTGGGCACGCGTCGAGGTGCGGCCCTGGCACCGACCCGACCGCCGCCACTGGGTGATCGCCCGCCGCAGCATCAGCCGGCCCGGGGAGGTCTCCTCCTACATCGCCTACTGCCCTGCCGAGACCACCCTGGACGAGCTGATCCGCATCGCGGGCAGCCGATGGGCCATCGAGGAATGCTTCCATAGCGCGAAGCAGGAATGCGGCCTGGACGACTACCAGGTCCGCCGCTACCCCGGACGGCACCGCCACATCACTCTCGCCATGGCCGCCCACGCCTGCCTGACCGTCCTGCGAGCCCGCGAACTGGACAGGGACAAAGCAGAAACGAATCCTCCCAGCTCATCCACCTCAGCCTCCCTGAGACGTCATCCGCTTTCCGAACGTGATCGTTCGGTTCGGCCTGGGTGGGATTGGGTGGTGCCTCGCGGCGGAAGAGATGGGTGTGTTCGTCCGCTCTTCTCGGTCGTGGAGGTGGCTGATGCCATCGGTGATCGGTCTGTTGGAGGCTCGGAGGAAGGGGATCCGGGAGGAGGTGGCGCGGTTGCGTGCCGCGCTCGATGAGGCGGAACGTGCGCTTCAGCGTCTGGTGGATACCCGGGTCATGGTGACGGAGGTACTGACCGTGGTGCCGGCCCCGGCGCCGGGTGTTCGCTGAAGGCGGCGGTTGCAGGATCGGCGGTGCCGTATCGGACCGGGGGCATGGCGGTATCCGTGCGGGCAGTTGATTACCAGCACATCGTGGAACTGCTGGAGTCGGACGTCGGGCGGAAGGGTATGCGCTGTCAGCAGTTGGCTGCGGCGCTGGGGCTCCGGGTGGTGCCGGCGAAGGTCGAGGGGGTGCGGTCGAAGGCGAAACGGCTGGCGGAGCGAGGCTGGATCCGGCAGGTGCGGCCGGGAGTGTTCACTGCTTTGCCGCAGAGCGGGCGGACCCTGCCGGGTGCCGGCCGGGGAGGCGGCCGCTCATGAGCATCGTCATCGACCACAGCACCATGGCCTCGTGCATGACGGGCAGCGTCTCGTAGTCCCGGACGAGACGACGTGAACGCATGAGCCGGCTGAGCGTCCTTTCCGCCACCCACCTGCGCGGCAGCGCCACGAACCCACTCGTGTCGTCGGTACGTCGGACGATCTCCAGGGTGAGATGGAGGTTCTCGGCCGCCCAGTCGACCAGCCGTCCCGCGTATCCGCCGTCCGCCCACACCCGGCGGATCGGGAAGTACTTCGTGCTCAGCCCATCGAGCAGTCCGACAGCGGCATCGCGGTCCTGGACACTCGCCGCGGTCGCCGTGACGGCCAGGACGAGGCCGAGGCAGTCGACCACCAGGTGCCGCTTACGGCCGCCCACCTTCTTCCCGCCGTCCCAGCCGGACGTCGAGCGCGGGATGTTCGCAGCCGCCCGCACGGCCTGCGAGTCCACGATCGCGGCCGTCGGGTCCACCGCGCGGCCTTCCTTCTCCCGCACGCGGTCGCGCAGCCGGTCGTGGAGTTCGCCGAGCAGACCCGCCACCTGCCGGCGTCGGGCGAAATGCGTGCACCCGCCGGTACGGCGGGAAATCCGCCGAAAGACCGGCCCACTTGACGCCGTTGTCGACCACGTAGCGCACCGCGTCCAACATCACGCGGTGGCCATAGCTCTCCGGTCGGCCTCCCCGGCCCTGGATCCATGCCGGAACCGGCAGCAAGGGCCGGACGACCTGCCACTCCACGTCCGTCAGATCCGAGCCGTAACACCGCACACGTTCCAGCCCGTCAGCCGCATTGTCGAACCTGTGCGCGAGACAGTCACACGATGGAGACAGCGAGTTGGACTCCGCGGACGCAACCACGAAAGACTGCCGGCACGGATACCGCCATGCCCTCGGTCCGGTGCGGCACCGTCGATCCCGCAACCGCCGCCTTCAGCGAAGACCCCGGCGCCGGGGCCGCCCCACGGTCAGTACCTCCGTCACCATGACCCGGGTATCCACCAGACGCTGAAGCGCACGTTCCGCCTCATCGAGCGCGGCACGCAACCGCGCCACCTCCTCCCGGATCCCCTTCCTCCGAGCCTCCAACAGACCGATCACCGACGGCATCAGCCACCTCCACGACCGAGAAGAGCGGACGAACACACCCATCTCTCCCGCCGCGAGGCACCACCCAATCCCACCCAGGCCGAACCGAACGATCACGTTCGGAAAGCGGATGACGTCTCACGGCCGGATCCAGATCTTGCGGCTGGTTCTCACTGGATCAGTTCGAGTTGCGGGTGGTCCGTGGATATCGGGCAGATGTAAAGTTGCAGGCTGTAGCCGCTGGCGATGACGATCCGAGTGTAGTTCGCTGGAGGGACGCCGGGGGGAAGCGGGTCGCGAGCCTGGGCTCCTTCGGGTGCCCAGCTTTTGGTGCCGCTGTTCCATTCGGTCGAGGCAATGGTCAGCAGCGGGTCCATTTGCGTGCCGCAGACGGAGCAGACGCGGGGCATGGGATCGGTGAGCCCCCAACGGGACCAGCCACCGGCCTTCCAGCCGGGAGAGACGGACAGCGAGTTCATGTAGAACTCCTCCGGGGCCACAGCATACGAGCTGTCCACCGCGGTGCTGGCCGTTTGCCATCTGCTCCAGTCTGCCAACTGCTGCTGCAGTTGCTTGCTCAGCTCCATGAAGTGGGGATACTCGGTGACTTCCTCAGGCGAGAGCAGGCACGGCTGGGGCAGGTATCCGAACTCGACCGTGGGCGGCTCGGGGGGCACGTCGAGGACGTCGGTGACGGCGGCGGCGGACCGCCACCGCAGCGCGGTCCTGAGGTGTCCGGGGTAGTCGAAGGGGCACCACAGCACTTGAAGCAGATCGGCGTCCGTCTGCCCGGGCGGGCGCAGCAGGGGGACGTCACGCGCGTACAGCTGGGCCAGGGGCAGCATGGCGATCGGCCCTCCCGGCCACGGCTGGTCGCCCTCGGGCCTGTCGTCGACCATCCGGTCCTCGGCCTCGCATGGGGATGTGTCGGGGGTGCGCGGCGACCCGCTCGCCTCTTGCGCCGGGATGCCCCGGTCCGCCCGTTCCCCCTCCAGCGAGGGGGCGGCGTTCACCTGGTCACATGTGTGCGGGCCTTCGCAGTGCGGCCATGGTTCCTCGGCCGGCCACAGCAACGGCCCGCCGACGGAGCTGTTGTGCCGCGACGGCGACCCGGGCCGTGGGTGCAGCCGGGTCGCCGTGCGGGCCAGCGGGGCCAGTTGAGGGAAGAGCGCGGTCACGTCAAGCGGCCGCGAGGGGGTCGTACGGCTCATTCTGGCTCCCGGTGGTGCGATGCAGTTGGGGTCAGTTTCCGAGGTTGAGCAGCCCGGTGTCGCCCTTGGTGTTGGGGATGTAGACATCGGGGAACAAGGGCTGCGAGGTTCCGTCAGCCCGCTCGACTGTAGCGCTCATGGTGATCCCTTGGGGGATCGTGCTGGTGTCGTCCCGGTAGTCGGGGATGGCCTGGTAGAAGATCGCGTCGTTCGGTCCGAAGGCCGCGTTCGCCACCGCCCGTTGGGCCGCCCACTCGTAGGTTCGCATGCTGGGTGTGCCGGTGTTCATCCCGACCTGCCAGCAGGGGACGAGGTTGTTCTGTCCGCCGTCTCCTCTTTGACCTTTTCCTCCGAGTATGTTAGCGATCAGGTGACACCGGGCGAGTCCGGTTCCGGGCGAAAACGTGTCGCGGAACAGTTGCGCATCCTGCCAGCCGGTGATGTCTCCAACTGCGTCGCTGCCGTCGCCGAGGTTCTTGCCGAGACAAGCCTGAGCCGTGGCCGCCCGGGTACCTCCCGATCCGGGTGGGGTGGTGGTTTTATTGGTGTGCGCAATCGGTTCGGTGGTGTTCCTGATCCACCCGTCCCGGGAAGGAAGTGCCTCGCTCGGCGCGTTGCTCAGGCAAGCGCCCTGCGGCTGGGGGGTCGAGCTGGTGATCTCCACCTTGAACTGCTCGCCCTCCACCACGCGCTGACTCGCGAAGCCTTCGGAGAGCTGTGACTCGGCGGACTGGACGTCCGCAAGCGGGGCGTGAACGCGTGCGCAGGGCCTGTTGCTGTTCTCGCCGTTCAGTTTGTAGACGTCCCACCCTCCGCTGCTGTAGTTGGGGACGATCTCGGCGCACTGTGCGCCGTCGGTGCCTCCTTCATGGGTGGCCGCGAAGGGGAATTGGCCGCAGCTGTCGCCCGCGACGAGGTCCGTCCGAGGTTGGAAGGGCTCTGAGCTCCCGCTTCCACAGGTTTGGCTCGCGCGGTCGGCTATGCCGCTCTTTGCCCGAGTCAGCGGCTTGTCTCGGCCCCAGCCGTCGGCGAGGTTCTGCTGGGCCCAGAGGTAGCCGGCCGCCGCAGAGTCCGAGCTGGAGGTCGCGCTCAGCTTGACGACCGGCGTTTCGGAGGGCACGACGCAGCCGCTGGCCGGCGTGCTGGTGGTGCTGGTCGTGTCCCGGACGTCGTCGTCACAGCGGATCTCCCTCGGATTGCTCCAGGAAGCGTTCGGGTCGGTGATCTGAGCTCCGGGTGTGGTGACGTACAGCTTGTACGACGTCGTGAACCGGACCTTTGCTCCGGCGGCCGGGGAGGAGGAGTAGCTGACGTAGCCGTTGACGGATTGGCCGCTGACCAGGTCGCCCCCGTACCACGCGGCGGTCTTGGTGACCTTGCACCCGGTGGTGCATTCGGCGCGGAACTTGGCGGTCAGCGACGTGACGGCCCCGGTCGCACCGGTCATGGTCACCGTGACGTACTCGTTCCACTTCGGGCTTTTGATGTCGGCGGGCAGGAGGGCGCTGGACGCGACGTCCAGCGTGCCGGTGCCGATCTCTTTGCCGTTGCCGTCCTTGAGCACGTACAGCACGGTCAGGCCGCTCACGCAGTAGCCGAAGCGGCTGAATGACCACGTCCCGGGGTTTGTGATCACGCAGCTCGCCGTGTCGGCGGCGGCCAGAGCCGTCGGCGGCACGGCGGTGGGGGTCCGCCGCCGCTGGGTCTGCGCTACCGGCGCGGCGTTCACGGTGACGCAGGCCTCCACCGCTCCCGCTCTGCGCTCGCGGGAGCCGGTGGGAGTGGGCTCGCAGTGCTCCCCGGAAACCGCCGGGAGAGTCTGGGTCTCGTCGGAAGTTGCTGTTCTGCCCGGATCGGCCGGGCCGATGCGCTCCGCCTTGTGAGGGACCGCGTCCCGGGCCTGGGTCGTCGGCGCCATGGCGGTGGTGGTGGCACCGAGGGCGAGGACGGCCAGCAATGGGACGGCTGTGCGTCTGAACCGCACAAATAGAGCGGATGGTCGCATTGTCATATGTGCCTTTCGGGTGTGATGTGCTGCGTGATGAGCGGGAGTGGGGGACACATCCAGGAGGTGTGCGGCGCGAGGAACGGGCGCGGCCTGCCGGTAACAGCGCACGCGTCGACGTGGCGGCGGGACGTCGTCACTCGCCGCTCAGCCGGTGACCGGCTGGGCGGAGGCGACCTCGAGACGACAGATGAAGGAGGCCTGTCACCAGAGCTTTGACAGACCGCTGGTGATCGAAGACACCAGCTCCTTGCCCTCTTTGGCGACCTTGTTGGCCACGGGGGCCACCTTCTGCACGACCGGCTTGGCCAGCTTGTTCCGGCCGAACGTGGCCAGGTTGAGGGCGGTATCTCCGACAGATTCGATGAACTGCCCGCTGGTGAAGCCATATTCGATACCGGTGAAGAGTGCGCCCAGCGCGCCGGCAGCCAGCGATACGTAGCCGAAGAACGCCGCGCCGGCCGCCAGTGGCGGGAAGACGAGGCTGGCCGCACCGAGGCCGGCGGCGATGAGGCCGGAGGCGACGCTGACCTTGTTCGCGGCGTCGGCCCACCAGCCGGCGTCCGACCACCAGTCCTCGTCGTCCTCTCCGGAGCCGGTGCCTTCGGGGTGGACGTCGTCGTGGGTGTCGCTGTCGGCCGGGTTCTGGCCCTGCCCTCGTTCCTGGCTCGCCTTCTCGGCGGCCTTGCGGGCGGCCTCAACGATCTCGGCCTGGCGCTTTTGAGCGACGATTTGGTGCGCCTGGCTCGCCGCTGCGGCGGCCGCGGCCTTGTCTCGGCCCGCGTTGATCTCAGACTGGCGGGCCGCGGCGGCGGACGCCTGGGCGCTGTAGGAGGACTGGAGCGCCGAGCGGGCCGCGTCGATGGCCGTGTTCGCGGAGTAGTTCGCCGCCCGGGACGCCTGGCGCGCGGTCGAGGCCGCCGTCTTGGCCTGGTTCGCCGAGGCCTGGGCAGCCGCCGCGGAGCGATCGGCGGCGGCGGCGTTGTCCTTGGCCTGCTGGGAGAAGGTGCTCGCCTTGCTCGCCGCGTCGATCGCCTTGTCGGCCCACTTCTGCGCGTCGGCCGCAGCGTTGCGGGCGTTGGCGGCCGCCTTCGACGCGTCCGCCGCGTCCTTCTGCGCCTGGTAAGCGATCTTGGCCGCGGCCGCGATCGACCCGCGGATGGCGGCGACGTGGGTAGCGGAGTCGTGGTCGAGCTGCGCCGCCGTGTACTGCACTTGCTGGACGAAGTGCCGGCGCATCCAGGTGGGGCCCTCCAATGCCACCTCCGCATACGCCTTGACGTACTCGCCGCCGGTGTTCGTAGCCGTCGCGGTGGCCACGGCGTCGTCCTCGCGCACCGCGGCCGGGTAGGTGCGGTCGAAGAAGTCCCGGTAGGCCTCCGGGGTGTTCTCGTCGAGCGCGTCGTTGGCGGCCTTGGTGACGGCCTTGCCCGGGTCGCCGTTGAGGATGCGGCCGACCTGGACCTTGTTGTCGTCCTGGGATGCCCGGATGACCCCGGAGGTGAGGAAGTCACCCACCGCCGTCGAACTGGAGCTCTGAAGGGCGGCGTGGGCGGCCTCCGCGATGGCGGGGCTGGATATCTGCGCGAGGTAGAGGACGGTCTCCCGGTCGTCCTGATTCGCGGCGAGGGACCGGTCGAGGTCCACCCACGAGAGCATGTCCTCGTCACTTCCCGCCAAGGCGAACTGCGCCGCCTGCCGCGTCCAGGCACCCTTCGCCTCAAGCAGGCCGGTGGCGGCCTTACGGCCCAGCGTCACGGCGAGCGCCAGGTCGCCGGTCTCCCACAGGGCCTTCTCCGCTGTGGCGATGACGTCCTTGAGAGCCTGCTCGGTCTGGGCATCCTGAGTGCGCTTGTTCTCGTTCTCGGCCTCTTCGTCGGCCTCGATCCCAGCCAGCAGGCGGGCCTCGTCGATGCCCTGCAGCTTGTCCTGTTCCAGGCGGGCCAGTTCCGCGTCCCGGGCCGCCTGCTCCACCGCCATGGCGTCCGTCACCGCCTTGGTGGCAACGTCGGCGGCCTTCACGGCCTCGGCGGCGTGCGCGGTGGACGTGTTCGCGTAGTCGATGGCCTTGCCCGCGTTCTTCACCGCCTCGTCGGCGGCGTCGGCCGACTTCAGGGCGTGTGCGGCGGCGGAGTTGGCGGCGTCGCGTGCCGCACGTGCCGCGGAGGCGGCTGTGTTGGCCAGGGCCTGGGCGAGGGAGGCGGAGTTGGTGGCCCGGTTCGCGGCAGCCGTCGCCACGGCCGCCTGGCGCTTAGCCTCGGCCGCCTCCGACTGAGCCGCACCGGAGGCCGCGGCTGCCTGTGCGGCGGCCTGGGCAGCGGCGGCGGAGTCGCGTGCGGCGCCCGCGGCCGCGATGCCGGCCTGGACGGACTGGGCGGTGGCGGCCGCGGCGTAGTCGGCCGCCTTGGCCGCGGACTGGGCCTTCGCGGCCGCATCACGGGCGGCTACGGCGGCGTTCTTGGCCGCCGCCGTCTTGGAGGCGTCCTTGGAGGCGGCAATGGCCGCGTTGTAGGCACGCGCGGCGGCGTTGCCGGCCGTCGCGGCGGCGTGGGAGGCCGCCGTCGCCGCATAGGAGGCGCGGCGCGAGGCGTTCACCGCCGCGTTGGAGGCGCTGATGGCGTCGCGGGCGGCATTCGCCGCGCCCTCCGCAGCATTCGCGGCCTTGCGGGCGGCCGCGGCGGACTTCTGCACGTCCTGCTGCGCCGCCGCGGCATCGGCGGCGGCCTTCTCGGCCGCTTCCTTGGCCTTCTGGGCGGCGGCCTGGGCGCGCGCGGAGGCCTCGGTGGCCAGGTCGGTCTCTGCCTGGGCGCGTTTGCCCTCCCGCTCGACCACCGCGACGAGTTCTGCGATGGTCGCCGACTCCTGGTCCCGGGCCCGGGCGATGTGCTGGCCGGTGTCGAGGAACCACTGGATGTCCGCAGCCGTGCCGCTCAGCGCACGGTCCGCGTACTTGCGGACCTCGGGCCCCGCGCTGATCATCATGGCCGACACCTGCACTCGCGCGTCCTCCAGCGCGGCGTCGTACTGACCGTCGGTGAGGAACGTCTCCAGGGCCTGCCGGGTGCCGGCGTCCAGAGCCGCCGAGGCCTCCCGCCGCACGCCTTTGCCGCCGGTGGACGACACGATGGCGGTCGCCACGCTCAGATCCTCCAGTAGAGCGGGCCGGTACCCCTGGGCGAGGAACTCGGCGATGGCGTCGTCGCCGTCGTCGAGGGCGGCCACGGCCTCCCGGCGCGTGCCCTTGCCGGCCCGGACCAGGGACCTGGCGATAGCGACGCGGTTGTCCTCCGCCGTCACTCTCGAGAGCGTCTCGGTCAGAAACGTCTGGACCTCGGCATCGGTGCCGTACAGGGCGTAGGCGGCTGCGGCCTTGGTGGCCTGACCGCCCGTCATGAAGGCCTTGACGACCTTAGCGCGGTCGGTGTCCGGCATGGTCAGCGAGTCGGCCGGCGCGCCGTCCGCAGCCGAGGCTCGTTTCGGCACGGCGAGCGAGAGGGGAACGGTGGACACCGCGGTCACGGCGGCGACCGCGCCGAGGAGCCGTCTGCGGCTCCAGTACATCGTCTGCATAAGGGTGTTGTCCTCGTTGTCTGTGACGACTGACAGGAATTCAGGCTCGGGCTGAACCATTTCAGCGTGCAGCGAGTCGGAAATCAAATGCCCCTTACCAGGAATGAGAGGCAGTCAGACAATGAGGCCATAAAAGAGACCCTTTGTCCTCTGCGAAATCTTCACAGGCGGACGCACAACCTTCGCAACAAGTGACGCACATCACACAGCATCTTCAAAAGTTGACCGATATGTGCCACTTGAGCCGGTGGACAAGATCAGTAAGTGACGATGACATGAATAGGCTTGGCGAAGCCCGAGATGTCGAAGGGCGGTATTGCCAGACGAATTCGATAAGTCTGGGCGAGTGAGAACTGGCGGTCAACGTGGGATGAGAACTGTTGAAATGTATGGCAATTCACAGGAACTCACTCTCGGTGGACCACTGAAACGGCCGGCTCCTGGACGGCGCTCACCGAACGGGCACACGACACCCGCGACATCCCAGGCGCCGGCCTGCCCCCGGCACGGGCCCCCCGACGACACCCTGCCCCCCGCCACCCGTGCACTCCCGTACCACGCCGAGAACAACCGCACGGGCGCACCGCGGAAGGACTCGCAGGCCCGGGACCACACCGCGATGCGCGACGCGCACCCGGGGCGCCACCCCACAGGGCACCAGTCGCCCCCGCCCGAACGGCGAACCCGCAGCCGCCCGCGTGGGCGGCCACCGCACACACGCCCCGCGAATCCCAGCCGGGCACCCCGCTTGCGCCGTGCGCTCAGCCCAGCCGCACCGGACAGACCCACCCGCACCCCACGGACCCACGAAGGAAGAACATGAAGACGCACACCAACACTGCGGCCACGCCGCACCGCACACATCTCGTCACACGCACCCTGCTCGCCGCCCTGGCCGTCGGCACCACCGTATGGGCCCTCTTCCCCACCCCCCCGGCCGGGACGCAGAACGCAAGCGCAGAAGGCCAGACGGTGACCGTGGCCGGCGAGGCACCCGGCTACGCAATCGAAGACTTCAACTACCCAGGAGCCGACCGCATCCTCCGGGAACAGGGCATCACCCTCAAACGCGGCGACGGCCACATCACCCTCACCGACTGCACCACCGGCACCGGACTCATCCAGATCATGGCACGACGCCAGACAAACCCCATCTGCTTCCGAACCACCGGCACCACCGGCTGGCTCACCCTGGAAATTCCTGCCGTCTACATCGTCAAAGGCAACGACTACACCACCCAAGTGGACATGACGGTCGGAGGCCAGGAAAAAACTTTCGACATCGAAAAAAACACCTGGACCGCCGTTGGCGAAAGCGCCGACGACCAAGGCCGCGAATACATGCTCATGGAAATAAAAACCACTCGATAACTCGCCCCTGCCCCCACCACCAGCATGACAGATACGCATTCGTTGCCGAACAGACAAAGTACTGAGACTGAACTCGTGATGTCGCATGGTGGCTCAGGTGGGCTGGATGGTCAGTCCGGTCTCGGCGAGGCAGCCGTCTATGAGGTCGCTGCTGTACTGGATGTGCCGTAGGCCGCGTCGGATGCGCTGGACGAGGTGTTCAGGGGTGCTGAAGGCAACGTTGGAGAGCCAGCCGCGCCGCAGCAGTGACCAGATCCCTTCGACGGGGTTGAGGTCGGGTGCGTAGGGCGGCAGGTAGTAGATCGTCAGCCAGTCCCGGGAGGCGGCGAACTCCCGCAGGCCGGCGGCTTTGTGGACGTTGAGGTTGTCCCAGACGAGTATGATCGGGCCGCCGAGCTGCTGGTGGGCGGCGATCAGCAGGTCCCGGTAGTCGCGCCAGGAGAAGCTCTTGCGCCCGTCGCGGCGGCCGTCGTCCCGGCGAGGCCAGTAGATCAGCCGGGACCGGTAGCCGGGTTTGTAGCAGGTCAGCGCGGCGATGGACACCCGTCTGCGGGAACGGCCGCGGACCCGCAGCACCGGGGTCCGGCCGCGCTGTGACCAGGTCTTCGTGTGCGGCGGCGTCATGGAGAATCCGGCCTCGTCGCTGAGTAGGCCCGGGGCGCGGTGCCGGGATTGCTCCCGGCCCGTTTCCCCGGACCTCTCGCCGAACCCGCCGTGCGCCTCTCGACGCAACGGGCTCTCCACGGTCTCTGCCGTCAGGTGATTGCAGGTGTCCAGGGGGTGGGGATCTTGTTGCCGCGGTAGCGATACCGGGTGACCGGGATCGCGCTGATCTTCCGCAACTCGATCTCGCCCGCGCTGATCGGCCGCCATCGCCCGGTGGGGGTGGTGAGCCGTCTGCGGACGTCCGTCCAGTTCCAGTGATGCCGCTCTTGCAGCAGCCGGATGACTCGCCACCAGACGAGGTTGTCCAGATTGCTGAAGGTGCGCTTCGCGACGGCATGTCTGAAGTAGTTGGCCCATCCGTGGGTGACCTGGTTGAGATTCACCAGCACCACGGCCAGGTCCTGCTGTGACGTTCTGTGGGTGAGGGTACGGATCTTCGCTTTCACCGACCGGACGGGCCGGTCGGCGATGAAGGTATAGACGTACCACTTGTCCGTTCCGCGTTTGCGGCGCCACTGGATGTGGAACCCCAGGAAGTCGAACCCCTCGCTCAGGTGCACCAGTTGGGTCTTGGCTTCCGAGAGCCGTAACCCCATCGGTGCGAGGACCTGGGCGATCTCCTCGCGCAGCGCCTCGGTGTCCTGTCTGGTCCCTTTGACCAGGACGACGAAGTCGTCCGCGTAGCGGACCAGCCGCCACGAGGGCAGGCCCTTGGCGCTCCGCCGTTCGCGCCGACCGCTGGTGGACAGTTCCCCGTCCGGTTCCCATGCCCGGTGCAGGTGCTCATCGAGCACCGACAGGGCGATGTTCGCCAGGAGAGGGGAGATGATGCCCCCTTGCGGCGTGCCGGTGAAGGTCTCCTGATGTTCACCGAGTTCCGTGAGGAGGCCGGATTTCAGGAACGCCTTCACCAGTGCCAGAACCCGCTTGTCCTTGACCCGCATCCGGACACGGTCCATCAGCGCGACGTGGTCGATCTCGTCGAAGCACGCCGCGATGTCCGCGTCCAGCACCCACCGGTAGCCGTGGGTGCCGTAGAAGTGGATCTCGGCAATCGCATCCTGAGCCCGCCGCTTGGGCCGGAACCCGTAGGAGACCGGCTTGAAGTCGGCCTCGAAGATCGGCTCCAGCACCAGTTTCAGCGCGGCCTGGACGACTCGATCAGCGATCACTGGGATGCCCAGCCGCCGAACCTTCCCCGACCCACCCGGTTTGGGAATCTTGCGCTCCCGCACCGGTAGCGGCCGGAACGAGCCCCGCTTGAGCTGGGCCCGTAGGCCGTCCAGGAAACCGGGAACCCCGAATCGCTCCTCGACGTCGGCGGCCGTCAAGCCGTCCATTCCAGGAGTGCGGGCTCCCCGGTTGCGGGCGACCCGGTCGAACGCCACGATCAGCGTCGCCGGGTCGTGCACGAGGTTGAACAGATCATCGAACCGACGGCCGGGATCGGCCGCCGCCCAACGGTGAAGCTTGGCCTGCATCTCCGATACCCGCTGGCGTGGACCCACCGGGTCCATCTCCAGCAGAGCGCCGCTGTTCAGCGGTGCGTCTTTCGGCATTGCAGTCTCCTTCCCTTCTCGATACCGCTGCCGCCCTTCCCCATGTGCGCGGGTTCTCCCCGGCTCGGAGTACTACGGTGGCGGCTCCGCCCCACCCGGACCGTTCGGCTGTCGATGCGCCTATCCCGATCCGGGCACTGGCTGTGCACGACTGGGGAGCTGAGAACGGGTGGTTCCCGTGTTCACTGCGATTCGCTCGTTGGAGTAGGAGCCCGACTGTGTCCCTGCGGCATCGCCACGAGTACGCCGTAGACCTTCCTCGTGGCCTCCCGAACGGCTTCGAAATACCGGCCAAGGAGTTCCCCGCCGCCACCAAGCAGCGAGTGTGCACCGCCTCCGGCCCAGATCCACCAGGTTTCGAGCCGGTGTAGTCGTTAAGAGACGTAAAGACGCCGGTTCCTCGCGTACTCCTCTCCATCCCGCTCGCCGGACCCGCACCATCTGGCAGTACTGGCACGTCCCGGCTTTGTCAGGGCCGCTCCCGCCCTCCCCGTCATCACCCGGATCAAGCTGCCCTCAGCTCCACCCCTCTGCTACGACAGAACGGCGGTGAAGGTCTCTCACCTCCACACGAATCACAGCGCCTCACGGCGCAACTCGAAGACGAGCCAGGCTCCACGGGCCACCGCGAGCCTTCCGCGCACGGCCGCACCTCCTTCACCCAGCCGGCCACCGCCCGCACGCCCTGGATGGTGTACGTCAGATGGAAGCGCCGGCCGATCACCGTCGTGATCCGCGCGAGCGTCCACCGCTGGTCCTCCCAGCAGTGCGCGGCAGGCCCCTTGGCAAGCTCCGCCTCCAGCTGCGCGAACTGCTTCTCGCTCAGCCTCGGCAGCGACGCCGACCCCTGTGACTGCAGAGCCCGCAGACTGCCCTCGTCCCACATCCGCCGCCACCGCTGCACGGAACGGACGCTGACCCGCAGGTCCTTGGCGATCAACGAGTTCGCCTCGCCCTGGGCGAACCTCTCTGCCGCCTTCAGTCGTAACTCCTCGCGGAAGTGCTGCCGTTCGGCGACCAGCCCGCCCCCTTGTGGATACCGCATGCTCCGGTGATACCGCAGGGGCGAGGCACCGTTAGCCCCTACGACTCCACGAGTTCAATCTCAGTAGGCGAAACTGCCCAGCTGTATCCACACAAGGTCGGCTAGAACGCGTCTCAGCCGCTTACCGAAAGCAAGACACCGAGCCTTTTCAGCGTGGCCACCGATCGGGTGATGACCGTGGCGTCCGCAACGGACAGGGCTCCTGTGCCGTTGGGTGAGGTGTTCGAAGTCTCAACCTGTCGGTTCGGGAGCCCTGTTGGTTCCCTATCCTGCCGCACTCGACCTGCCTCATGCGCTGGTCGAGTGGGTCACCATGCTCATCGTCACCCGTGAGGGTGACGCGCCGGGCCTGCTCAAGACTCTACGCGAGCACGCCACGGACTACGTACTGCTGGACGGCACGCTCAGCGAGTGCGACAGCCTGGGTGACGGACGCGCCGACTACTCCCACAAGCACCGACGCCACGGCGTGAACGTGCAGGTCGTCACCGATCCCGAGGGCCGGCTTCTGTGGATCTCGCCGGCTTTGCCGGCCGCGCCCACGATCTGACCACCGCACGCACCCACCGCATCATCCGGATCTGCGAACGTCAGGGCGTCCCGATCGTCGCCGACCGCGACTACATCGGCGCCGGCTCCTGGACCACCACCGCCGTCCGCCGGCCGCCCAACGGTGAACTCACGCCGACCGAAGGACGCTGAACCGCGCACTTGCCCAGACCCGCGCTCCCGTCGAACGAGGCGTCACCCACCTGAAGTCCTGGCGGATCTCCCGCCGGAGCCGCTGCAGCCCGAACCGTATGACAGCCATCGCCGCCGCGGTCCTCACCTTGGAGAGGCAACGCTGAAAAGGCTCAATGATCCGCGACCTGCTGTCCACATAAGAGGATCGACGTGACCACGATCGCCGTCACCGGGCACATGGACCTGACCGAGGCCAGCGTGCCCCTCGTGCGGGAGGCGCTGCGTCGGGCGCTGGAGGCGTACGGTGCGGATCTGGACGGGATCTCGTGCCTCGCCGCCGGGGCCGACAGCGTCTTCGCCGACGTCGTGCTGGAGCTGGGCGGCCGATTGTTCGCCGTCATCCCCTCGAAGGACTACCGGGCGGTCAAGGTGAAGCCGGACCATGCCGACACCTTCGACCGCCTCGTGCGGGCCGCGACCGAAGTGACGGTGCTGGACCACGAGACCGCGAACCGGGCCGCGTACGAGGACGCCAACGCCGTGCTCCTGCGGCGGGCGGACCGTCTCGTCGCCGTGTGGAACGGCGAGCCGCCGTCCGGCAAGGGCGGCGGCACCGCGGACACCGTCCTCGATGCTCGTGCCGCCGGGCTGCCGGTGGACGTGGTGTGGCCGGACGGGGCCGTTCGTCGGGCCGGGTGCTGATCGGTTCGGGCGTGGGGAAGGGCGGAGGCCGGGCCGGCCCGGGGGTGGGCGGCCCGGCCGAAGGTCAGCCCCTGTGCGCCTCGTGGGCGGACTCGATCTTCTTCCACGACTTCGGCCGCGCGAGCGCCGCACCCGACTTCGCCGCCGCGAGCGGCCGCGAGGCCGCCGCGGCCGCCGGCTTCGTCGGCTGGAAGAGCCAGGTGTCGAACAGGGCCGCCAGCGGCTTGCCGGAGATCTGCTCGGCGTACTTCTGGAAGTCGGCCACCGACGCGTTGCCGTACGCGTGCGCCGTCGGCCAGCCCTTGAGGATGCGGAAGAACGCGGTGTCGCCGACCTCGTCGCGCAGCGCCTGGATGGCGGCCGCGCCCCGGTCGTAGACGGCGTCGTCGAACTGGTTGTCCGCACCGGGATCACCCGGCTTGACCGTCCAGAACGGGTCGTCGGCCGGGTGCGAGGCGTACACGTAGTCGGCGAGCTGCTGCGCCGTGCCCTCGCCCTCGTGCTCCGACCACAGCCACTGCGCGTACGTCGCGAAGCCCTCGTTGAGCCAGATGTCCTTCCAGCCCTTCACCGACACGTCGTCGCCGTACCACTGGTGGCCCAGCTCGTGCACGATCAGCGAGACGTTGGCGCCCTTCGCGAACTGCTTGGGGCTGTAGAAGACGCGGCCCTGCGTCTCCAGCGCGTACCCGGTGGTCGTGTTCGGGACGTAACCGCCGGCCGCGCTGAAGGGGTACGGCCCGAAGTAGCCGCTCAGCCAGTCGACGATCTCCCCGGTGCGCTCCACGCTCGCCCGCGCCGCCCCGTCGTTGTCGCCGAGGTCCTTGCTGTAGGCGTTGATCACCGGGACGCCGCCCTCGGAGACGCCGGTGGTGACGTCGAACTTCCCGAGCGCCAGCGTGGCCAGGTAGGTGGCCTGCGGCTTGTTCTGCCGCCAGCTGTAGCGGGTCCAGCCCAGCTGTGAGGCGGTCGCCTGGAGGGTGCCGTTGGAGATCGCCTGGTTGCCGTCCGGCACCGCCACCGACACGTCGTAGGTCGCCTTGTCACTGGGGTGGTCGTTGCTCGGGAACCACCACCACGCCGCCTCGGGCTCGTCCGCCGCGACCGCGCCGTCCGGGGTGCGGTGCCAGGCGGTGAAGCCGTACGCGCTCTTCGTGGACGGCACCCCGCTGTAGCGGACGACCACGGTGACCGCCGTGCCCTTGGCCAGCGGCGTCTTCGGCGTGACCACCAGCTCGTGCTGCCCGGAGGCGCTGAACGCGGCCTCCGTGCCGTTGACCCGCACCTCGCTCACGTCCAGCAGGAAGTCCAGGTCGAAGCTGGACAGGTCCTGCGTGGTCCGCGCGGAGAGCGTCGCGGTGCCCTCCAGCTCGTCCGTCGCCGGCTGGTACTTCAGCCTCAGGTCGTAGTGGGAGACGTCATAGCCGCCGTTGCCGTAGTCGGGGTAGTAGGGGTCGCCGATGCCCGGCGCGCCGGGGGAGTAGCTCGCGGCCGATGCCGGGATCGCCAGCAGGAGGGAGGCCGCCGCCAGTACGCCCGGGGCGAGGATTCTGCGGTGCACGTCAGCTCCAAGTCGTGAGAACGTGAAGTCTGTTCGGAGCCTATTCAGTCGCTGTGGGCACAGGCATGTCCATGGCCACCCCTGTCACACGATCGCCATTCGGCCGACATGCGTCGCGCACGCGGATCCCCCTCTTCCCGGCGAATCCGGCGACACGTCAGTTGCTCTCTTCTGCACGGGAGTTGTCGGCTGTACCGTCCCGCTCATGCCGAACAGCATGCGCATGACGATCTGGAGACGGCTGGTCCTGGCGGTCACCGCCGTCCTGGCGGCCGCCCTCCTCACCCCCGCGGCGGCGCACGGCGCCCCGCGCGACGGCCGGGCCCCGCGCGAGAGCCAACCCGTCTACTCGTACGCGGACGCGATCCGCGAGTCGGTGTGGGTCGACACCGGACTCGACGGCGACGGCGACGGACGCACCGACCGCGTCGCCGCCGACATCGTCCGCCCCCGCGAACCCGCCCTACAGGGCCGGAAAGTGCCCGTCATCATGGACGCCAGCCCGTACTACTCCTGCTGCGGGCGCGGCAACGAGAGCCAGACCAAGACCTACGACGCGGCCGGCCACGTCGTCCAGATGCCCCTGTTCTACGACAACTACTTCGTGCCCCGCGGCTACGCCTTCGTCGGCGTCGACCTCGCCGGCACCGACCGCTCCGACGGCTGCGTCGACGTCGGCGGCCGCTCCGACGTCCAGTCCGCCAAGGCGGTGGTGGACTGGCTCAACGGCCGCGCCCGCGCCTACACCACCCGCACCGGCTCCACCCCGGCCAGGGCGACCTGGACCAACGGCAGGACCGGCATGATCGGCAAGAGCTGGGACGGCACCATCGCCAACGGCGTGGCCGCCACCGGCGTCAAGGGCCTGAAGACCATCGTGCCGATCAGCGCCATCTCCTCCTGGTACGACTACTACTTCGCCCAGGGCGCCCCGCTCTACGACTCCGGCCCCGACTGGCTGTCCGACTACGTCGAGAGCGACACCGCCCGCGCCCACTGCGCCGCCGAACAGCGGAAGATCGTCGCCGGCGCCCCGCGCACCGGTGACTGGACCCCGTTCTGGACCGAGCGCGACTACGTCAAGGACGCGAGCAAGGTCCGGGCCAGCGTCTTCGTCGTCCACGGCATGCAGGACCTCAACGTCCGCACCAAGAACTTCGGCCAGTGGTGGGACGCCCTCGCCGCCAACGGCGTGCAGCGCAAGATCTGGCTCTCCCAGACCGGCCACGTCGATCCGTTCGACTACCGCCGCGGCGCCTGGGTGGACACCCTGCACCGCTGGTTCGACCACGAACTCCTCGGCTACGACAACGGCATCGACCGCGAGCCCGTGGCCGACGTCGAACGCCACCCCGACCAGTGGACGACCTCCGCCGCCTGGCCGCCGCGCGGCACCGCCGCCACCACGCTGCGTCCCGCGCCCGGCGCGCAGTCCGGCGTCGGCGTCCTCGGGCTGCGTCCGGCCCGCGGCAGCGAGACCTTCACCGACGATCCGTCGCTGAGCGAGACCGACTGGGCCGCGCGGATCGACCGGCCGACCCCGGAGAAGGCCGGCTTCGTCACCGGATCGCTCAGCCGCGACCTGCGGCTCGCCGGCTCCTCCAAGGTGACCGTCACCGCGACCCCGACCACCGCCACGGCGCACCTCTCGGCCGTCCTGGTCGACCTCGGCCCGGACACCATCCGCGACTACGGCGACGCGGACGAGGGCATCACCACCCTCGCCGACCGCACCTGCTGGGGCGCGAGCACCGCGGGCGACAGCTCCTGCTACAAGGAGACCGCGGCGAAGACCACGGCCGTCGACTACAACGTCGTCAGCCGCGGCTGGGCCGACCTCGGGAACTGGGCGGGCGACGGCAAGGGCCGCCCGCTCACCCCGGGCCGGGCGTACACGATCACCCTCGACCTGGCGGCGACCGACCACGTGGTGCCCAAGGGCCACCGCCTGGCGCTGATCGTGGCGGGCACCGACAAGGACCTCATCGACCCGCCGTCGAGCACGCCCACCCTGACCGTGGACCTGTCCCGTACGTCGGCGAAGCTGCCGCTGGTCGGCGGCGCGGCGGCGTTCGCGCGGGCGACGACGGGCGACGGGCGGGCGTCGGCGGGCGACACGGCCGCGCCGACCGGGTCCGCGGCGGCCTCCGGCGGCCGGAGCCCGCACGGTGTCCGGCACCCGAGCACCGCGCACCGGATCCCGGGTCAGTGACGCGCTGACGGCCCGACGGCCCCCTGCCACGACAGCGAGGTCATGACAGCGAGGTCACGACGGCGGGCCGTCGGTCCATCGGTCGGCGCTCAGGCGGCCGGGCGCACCAGCCCGGCCGCCTGACGCGCGCACCCCCACGCCACGGTGACGCCCGCGCCGCCGTGCCCGTAGTTGTGCACCAGGACCCGCCCGTCCGGCAGTGCCTCCCGCTCCAGCCGCACCGCGTGCCGGGCCGGACGCAGCCCGACCCGGTGCTCCAGCACCCGCGCCCCGGCGATCTCCGGCCGTACGGCCGCACAGCGCGCGACGATCGCCTCGGCCACCGCCGGGTCGGGCGTCAGCGACCAGTCGTCCTCCTCGGCGGTCCCGCCGAGGATCAGTCCGCCGGGCTGCGGGAAGTAGTAGACGGAGGCCGCCGAGGCGTGGTCCACGCAGGTCAGCCAGGTGGTGATGCCGGGGTTCTCCACGACGACGAGCTGTCCGCGCACCGGCCGGACCGCCGGGTCCGGCACCAGGTCGCGGGCGCCGAGCCCCGTGCAGTTCACGACCACCGGGGCGTCCACGGCGGCCAGCTCCGTGACCGTACGCTCCTCGATCCCGCCGCCCGCCGCCAGCAGCCGCTGCCGCAGCCAGGCCAGGTGCGCCGGCATGTCGATCAGCGGCAGCCGCGCCCACAGCGCCGGACCGGGATGCTCGTCGGCGGTCGCCACGCGCAGTTCCGGCACCCGCGCCGCCCACGGCCCGAGCGAGTCGAACCCGGTGTCGGCGTGTACTCCCGCCACCATCCGCACACCCGTCTGTCCGGGGCGTGCGGCCAGCTCCTCGTACACCGCCAGGGACTCCAGCGACCAGTCCCCGACCAGCGACTCCGGCTCGATCCGGTACGGCCACCACAGGGCGCCCGCGACGGCGGACGTCGTCCGCTCGGCCGGCTCGCTCGTCCACACCCGCACCCGCGCGCCGCGCTCGGCCAGCACGAGCGCGGTCGTCAGCCCGATGACCCCGCCACCGACCACCACGACTTCGCCGCTCACTCCCACGTCCACGCCAGGACCGTAACGGAAGGCCCCCCACCACGCTCCCCCCGGGCCCCGCACCGCCGCCCGCCCACCGGCAGAACGCCCGGCAACGGGATGCTCTCGAAGCACTGCTCTGCCGACGGCAGAACACCGGCCGGACCGGACTCGACGATCACTACAGTCCGGTCTCATGACGGCGATGACGACGCGTACGGTCGAGTACCCGGCCGACGGTTTGACGATGATCGGGCACCTCGCGCTCCCGGCCGGCGCCGACCGCCGGCCCGCCGTGCTGCTCGGACCGGAGGGCATGGGGCTCGGCGACGTCGAGCGCCGCCGGGCCGACGCACTCGCCGAGCTGGGATACGTGGCGCTGGCCTTCGACCTCCACGGCGGGCGCTATCTGGGCGACCCCGAGGAGATGCTGGCCCGGTGCATGCCGCTGCTCGCCGATCCCGACCGGATGCGGGGCATCGGCCGTGCGGCGCTCGACGTGTTGCGCGCCGAACCGCGGACCGACCCCGACCGGATCGCCGCCGTCGGTTACGGCACCGGGGGCGCCATCGGCCTGGAACTCGGGCGGGCCGGCGTGAGCCTGCGCGCGATCGGGACCGTCAACGCGCTGACCACGGGCCGACCGGGCGAGGCGGCGCGCATCCGCTGCCCGGTGTGGGCCGGGGTCGGGTCGGAGGACCCGATCATGCCGGCCGCGCAACGCGACGCGTTCGCCGCCGAGCTGCAGGCCGCGGGCGTCGACTGGCGCCTCACGGTCTACGGCGGCGCCCTGCACGCCTTCCACCACCCGCCGGTCGACCACCCCGCGGTCCCCGGCGTCGGCCACCACCCACGGCACGCGCGACGCGCCTGGCGCGACGTCGTCGCCCTGCTCACCGAGTGCTTGCCCGTGGGGGAGGATCCGGGGGCACGACCCTGGTGAGCATGCCGGCGCAGGGCCCGGCCGACGTCGGACACATCCGCCCGATCCCTGGAGCGGTACGCCCGCCCCCGCACCCCGCGCCCGCCCCGGCCGGCGGGCACTAGGATCGGCCCCCTGATGACTGCCACCCTCGTCGCCAAGAATCTCGCCGCCGGACACGGCGACCGCGCGCTGTTCTCCGGACTCGACCTCGTCGTCGCGCCCGGGGACGTCATCGGGCTGGTCGGCGCCAACGGCGCGGGCAAGTCCACGCTGCTGCGGATGCTCGCCGGGCTCAGCACACCCGAACAGGGCGAACTGACCCTCTCCCCGCCCACCGCCGCCGTCGGCCACCTGCCGCAGGAACCCGACCGCCGCCCCGGCGAGACCGTACGGGAGTTCCTGGCCCGCCGTACCGGCGTCGCCGCCGCCCAGCGGGCGATGGACGAGGCGACCCAGGCACTCGTGGACTCCGCGCCCGGCGCGGACGACGCCTACGCCGGCGCACTGGAGCGCTGGCTCGACCTCGGCGGCGCCGACCTCGACGAGCGGGCCGAGGAGACCGCCGACTCCCTCGGCCTGGCCGTCGACCTCGACCAGCCGATGACCTCCCTGTCCGGCGGCCAGGCGGCCCGCGCCCAACTCGCCTCGCTGCTGCTCTCCCGCTACGACGTCTTCCTGCTGGACGAGCCCACCAACGACCTCGACCTGGACGGCCTCGAACGCCTCGAACGCTTCGTGACCGGGCTGCGGGCCGGGACGGTCGTCGTCAGCCACGACCGCGAGTTCCTCACCCGCACCGTCACCAAGGTCCTCGAACTCGACCTCGCCCAGGGGCAGATCAACCTCTACGGCGGCGGCTACGCGGCCTATCTGGAGGAGCGCGACGTGGCCCGCCGGCACGCCCGCGACGATTACGAGGAGTACGCCGACAAGCGGGCCTCCCTCCAGGACCGGGCGCAGACGCAGCGGTCCTGGATGGACAAGGGCGTCAAGAACGCCCGGCGCAAGGCGGGCAACGACAACGACAAGATCGGCCGCAAGTTCCGCAGCGAGGCCAGCGAGAAGCAGGCCGCCAAGGCGCGGCAGACCCAGCGGATGATCGAACGCCTGGAGGTCGTGGAGGAACCGCGCAAGGAGTGGGAACTGCGCATGGAGATCGCGGCGGCGCCGCGTTCCGGCGCGGTCGTCGCCACGCTGCGCGACGCGGAGGTGCGGCGCGACGGCTTCGTGCTCGGGCCGGTCTCGCTCCAGATCGACTGGGCGGACCGGGTCGCGGTCACCGGTGCGAACGGCGCCGGGAAGTCGACGCTGCTGGCCGCCCTGCTGGGCCGGCTGCCGCTGGACGCGGGGCACGCGGCCCTGGGCTCCGGTGTCCTGGTCGGCGAGGTCGACCAGGCCCGCCGGCTCTTCCACGGCGACGAGACGCTGCTGGACGCCTTCCGCGCGGCGGTCCCGGACACCGAACCGGTCGAAGTCCGCACGCTGCTGGCCAAGTTCGGGCTGAAGAGCGAGCACGTGCTGCGGCCCGCCGCGACGCTGTCGCCCGGGGAGCGCACCCGGGCGGCGCTCGCCCTGCTCCAGGGGCGGGGGGTCAACCTGCTGGTCCTGGACGAGCCGACCAACCACCTCGACCTGCCGGCGATCGAACAGCTGGAGTCGGCGCTGGACGCCTACGAGGGGACGCTGCTGCTGGTCACCCACGACCGCCGGATGCTGTCCGCGGTCCGGACGAACCGTCACCTGGAGGTGGCGGACGGCAAGGTGACGGAGCATCAGGTGTAGGCGTGCGGTGAACGGCCGCCGACGGGCTCGGGGTGTACCGGCCATGAGCGGCGTCGGGGCGGGGGCCTACACTCGGCAACCGTTGCCCAGCTCAGAGAGACCGCGGACCGAAAGGCATGGTTGCCCATGTTTCAAGACGCCCCCATCTACCACCAACTCGTCGCCGAGCGGGGCGACGTTCCCGCGCGCGTGCGGGACGCGGCGACGAGCATACTTCGGGAACTGGAGGAAGTGATGCGGGCGGGACGGCCGTCGGGTGCGTTCCTGCCCGGCCCGGCGCCGCGGAGCGCGGCGGCGCCACGGGCCCACTCGGCCCTACCGCCGGGACAGCATCCCCGCTGACGGTGCGCGGGCGTGAGGGGCGCGCCCCTGGCAGGCTCGCCCCCGCCGCCTTCGGCGGACCCGCCCCCGCCGCCTTCGGCGGACCCGCCCCCGCCGCCTTCGGCGGACCCGCCCCCGCCGCTCCCGGCGAGCCTGCCCCCGCCGCCCTCTGAGGAGCCGGCCGACTCCGCGCGGAGCCGGCCGGTCCGGGCGCGGCAGGTGCCGGGCTTAGTGGGACGGCTACGGCGCCGGCCGGGTCAGCTACGGCGCCAGCGGGTCAGCCGCGGCCGTTCTTCGTGTTGAGCAGGCCCGCGCGGCGCAGCGCGTCGGCCATGGCGCTGTTGGCGGGCGGCGGCGCCTGACGGGAACCGCCGCCCCCGCCGCCCCTGCCCCCGCCGTCCCCGGCGCCTCCGCCGGTCCGGGGCTGGCGCTGCTGCGGCGGGCGCCCGCCGCGCTGGCGGCGCTCGCCACCGCCGCCGGACTGCTTCTCCTGCGCCGCCGCCGCCTCGTCGTCCAGCCGCAGCGTCAGCGAGATCCGCTTGCGCGGGATGTCGACGTCCAGCACCTTCACCTTGACGATGTCACCCGGCTTGACCACGTCCCGCGGGTCCTTCACGAACGTCCGCGACATCGCCGAGACGTGCACCAGACCGTCCTGGTGGACGCCGACGTCCACGAACGCGCCGAAGGCCGCCACGTTCGTCACCACGCCCTCCAGGACCATCCCGGAGGACAGGTCGGAGATCTTCTCCACGCCCTCCTTGAAGGTGGCCGTCCTGAAAGCGGGCCGCGGGTCGCGCCCCGGCTTCTCCAGCTCCTTGAGGATGTCGGTGATTGTCGGCAGACCGAACGTGTCGTCCACGAAGTCCGCCGGCCGCAGCGAGCGCAGCGCCCCGGTGTCGCCGACCAGCGACGCCACCTCCTGACCGGTGGTCTTCACCATCCGCCGCACCACTGGATACGCCTCCGGGTGCACGCTGGAGGCGTCCAGCGGATCGTCGCCGCCGCGGATCCGCAGGAAGCCCGCGCACTGCTCGTACGCCTTGGGGCCCAGCCGGGAGACCTTCTTCAGCTGGGCGCGCGAGGTGAACGGCCCGTTGGCGTCCCGGTGCGCGACGATGTTCTCCGCGAGCGAGCCGGTGACTCCGGAGACCCGCGAAAGCAGCGGCACCGACGCCGTGTTGACGTCCACGCCGACGCCGTTCACACAGTCCTCGACCACCGCGTCCAGCGAGCGGGACAGCTTCACCTCGGACAGGTCGTGCTGGTACTGCCCGACCCCGATGGACTTCGGGTCGATCTTCACCAGCTCGGCCAGCGGGTCCTGGAGCCGGCGCGCGATGGACACCGCGCCGCGCAGCGACACGTCCATGCCAGGCAGTTCCTGGGAGGCGTACGCGGAGGCCGAGTACACCGACGCGCCCGCCTCCGACACCATCACCTTGGTGAGCTTCAACTCCGGGTGCCTGTCGATGAGTTCGCCGGCGAGCTTGTCGGTCTCGCGGGACGCGGTGCCGTTGCCGATGGCGACCAGCTCGACCGCGTGCTCCTTCGCCAGCCGGGCCAGCTTCGCGATCGCCTCGTCCCACTTGTTGGCCGGGACGTGCGGATGGATGACGTCCGTGGCCACGACCTTGCCCGTCGCGTCCACCACGGCCACCTTCACCCCCGTGCGGAAGCCCGGGTCCAGGCCCAGCGTGGCGCGGGTGCCGGCCGGGGCGGCCAGCAGCAGGTCGCGAAGGTTGGCCGCGAACACGTTCACCGCCTCGTCCTCGGCGGCCGTGCGCAGCCGCAGCCGCAGGTCGATGCCGAGGTGCACGAGGATACGGGTGCGCCAGGCCCAGCGGACCGTGTCCTTCAGCCACTTGTCACCGGGCCGGCCGCGGTCGGCGATGCCGAACCGGTGCGCCACGATGCCCTCGTAGGAGGACGGTCCCTCGGTCGGCTCCTCGGGCTCCAGGACGAGGTCGAGGACCTCCTCCTTCTCGCCGCGCAGCATCGCCAGGATCCGGTGCGAGGGCAGCTGCGTGAACGGCTCGGTGAAGTCGAAGTAGTCGGCGAACTTCGCGCCCGCCTCCTCCTTGCCCTCGCGCACCTTCGCCGCCAGCCGGCCGCGCGTCCACATGCGCTCGCGCACCTCGCCGATCAGGTCGGCGTCCTCCGAGAACCGCTCGGTGAGGATCGCGCGCGCCCCGTCGAGCGCGGCCTGCGGATCGGCCACTCCCTTGTCCGCGGCCACGAAGGCCGCCGCCGCGGCGAGCGGGTCCACGGACGGGTCGCCGAGCAGGCCGTCGGCCAGCGGCTCCAGACCCGCCTCGCGCGCGATCTGCGCCTTGGTGCGCCGCTTCGGCTTGTACGGCAGGTAGATGTCCTCCAGCCGCGCCTTGGTCTCGGCGCCCCGGATCCGCGCCTCCAGCTCGTCGGTGAGCTTGCCCTGCTCGCGCACCGACTCCAGGACGGCGGCGCGCCGCTCCTCCAGCTCCCGCAGATAGCGCAGCCGCTCCTCGAGCGTGCGCAGCTGCGCGTCGTCGAGCATCTCGGTCGCTTCCTTGCGGTAGCGGGCGATGAAGGGCACCGTCGAACCGCCGTCGAGCAGCTCCACGGCGGCCTTGACCTGCCGCTCCCGTACGCCGAGCTCCTCGGCGATCCTGCCTTCGATGGACCCTGTGAGGGGTGTCGTCACGTTCCCGTACCGCCTTCTCCACTTCGGGTTGCGCCGCAATTGTGGCAGGTGGCGCCGTCAACCGGGGATCAGGGCGGCGCCCGGCGGGGCGGCGCCCGGGGAGGCGCCCGAAGGGAGGAGCGGACCCCGGCCGGCGGCGCCCGAGCGCCCGGCCGTCCCCGCGGGTGGCAGGAAAGGTGGGAAACCCGTCATTGCCGCCACCGGCTTGCGCGCGAAGAATCGTCCGCATGGCGCAGCGAACCGTTCTCGTCGTCCTGTTCGACGACGTCCAGAGCCTCGACGTCACCGGCCCCATGGAGGTCTTCGCCGGTGCCGAGAAGCACACCCCGGGCGCCTACCGGGTCCGCACCGCCTCCCTGACCGGCCGGCCCCTACGCACCAGCAGCGGTCTGACCGTCGTACCGGACGGGACGCTCGCCGACGCCCCGGCCCCGCACACCCTGCTCGTCCCCGGCGGCCAGGGCACCCGCCGGCCCGCCCCGCACCTGGTCGACTGGGTGCGCGCGCACGGACCGGGGGCCGAGCGCCTGGTCTCGGTGTGCACCGGCGCGATCCTGCTGGCCGAGGCGGGCCTGCTGGACGGCCGCCGGGCCACCACCCACTGGGCGTACTGCGAGTCCTTCGCCCGCGACCACCCCGCCGTACGGGTCGAGGCCGACCCGATCTACGTGCGCGACGGCCACGTGGCCACGTCGGCCGGCGTCACCTGCGGCATCGATCTGGCCCTCGCGCTGGTCGAGGACGACCTCGGCCGCGACGCCGCGCTCGCCGTCGCCCGTCATCTGGTCGTCTTCCTGCGCCGGCCCGGCAACCAGGCCCAGTTCAGCGCCCAGCTCGCCGCCCAGACGGCCCGGCGCGAACCGCTGCGGGACGTACAGCAGTGGATCACCGAGCACCCCGGCGCCGACCTGTCCGTGGACGCGCTCGCCGCCCGCGCCCGGCTCTCACCGCGCCACTTCGCCCGCGCCTTCCGCGCCGAGACCGGCGCCACCCCCGGCCGCTACGTCGACCGGGTCCGCCTCGAACACGCCCGCCGGCTGCTGGAGGACACCCCCGACGGCGTCGAGGAGATATCCCGCGCCAGCGGCTACGGCACGCCCGAGGCCATGCGCCGCGCGTTCGTCAAGGCGCTCGGCACGTCCCCGGCGGAGTACCGCCGCCGCTTCCGCACCGCCCCCGCCCGCTGAAGGAGCAGACATGCAGATCGCGATCGTCCTCTACGACCGTTTCACCGCCCTCGACGCGGTCGGCCCCTACGAGGTCCTCACCCGCGTCCCGGACGCGCGCACCGTCTTCGTCGCCGAACAGGCCGGCCCCGTGCGCACCGACACCGGCGCCCTCGCCCTCGTCGCCGACCAGACCTTCGCCGAGGTGACCGCGCCGGACGTGGTGGTCGTTCCCGGCGGCCCGGGACAGAGCGCCCTGATGGACCACGCACCGCTGCTGGACTGGCTGCGCGCGGCCGACGCCACCAGCACCTGGACCACCTCGGTGTGCACCGGCTCCCTGCTGCTGGGCGCCGCCGGACTGCTCAAGGGCCGGCACGCGACCTCGCACTGGCTGGCACTGGAACAGCTGACGGCCCTCGGCGCCGAACCCACGGCCGAACGCGTCGTCCTCGACGGCAAGTACGTCACCGGGGCAGGCGTCTCCGCCGGGATCGACATGGCCCTCACCCTGGCCGGCCGGATCGGCGGCGACGAGGTCGCCCAGTCCATCCAGCTGGCCACGGAGTACGACCCGCGGCCGCCCTACGACGCCGGCTCCCCGGACAAGGCGCCCGCACACCTGGCCGAGGCCCTGCGCGAACGCAGCCGGTTCATTCTCCGCTAGCCGGTCCACCCTCCGCCCCGCCGGACGGGCGCCGGCCGAAGCGCGGCGCCCTGCGCTCCAGGAACGCGGCGACCCCCTCGGCGGTGTCGCCGCTGCCGCGCGCCTGCTCGGCCCAGTGGGCGTCACGGTCCGTGCGGCCGTTCGCGAACTCCTTGGCCGCGGCCTGCGTCAGCGGGGAGCGGACGGTCAGCGTCCGGGTGAACTCGGCGACGCGCTTGTCGAGTTCGCCCTCCGGCAGCACCTCGTCCACCAGACCCGTGCGCAACGCGCGCTCCGTGTCGATCAACTCGCCGGAGAACAGCAGGAACTTGGCGGTGGCCGGTCCCACCAGGGAGACCAGCCGCCGGGTGGCGGAGGCGGGGTAGACGATGCCCAGCTTCGCCGGGGTCACCCCGAACAGCGCGCCCGCCTCGGCGAACCGCAGATCGCAGGCGGCCGCGAGCTGGGCGCCGCCGCCCACGCAGTGGCCGCGCACCGCCGCCAGCGTCGGCTTCGGGAACGCCGCCAGCGCCTCCTCGGCCAGCACCGCCAGCCGCTGCGCCTCGTCCGGCGAGTCGCGCAGCGTGGAGATGTCGGCGCCGGCGCAGAAGGTGCCGCCCTCGCCGGTCAGCACCAGCGCCCGGACCCGGGGATCGGCCGCCAGGGCGTCCAGGAGCGGCGGCAGCGACCGCCACATCGCGGCCGTCATGGCGTTGCGCTTGGCCGGGTGGTGGACGACGACGGTGGCGACCGCGTCGGTGACCTCGTGCAGCAGCTGCGGCTCCATGCGCCGGATGCTATCCGCCCGGCCCGCGGCCCGGTCGGCGGGGGCGGGCGGCGCAACCCGTACAACACGAAGAGTTCACGAACCCGGCGCGGACCGGACGTACCCGGTCGGGTCCGGTGCGGAGTCGGACGCGAACGGTCGGAAGGCGGCGTGAAGCCGCTGACTTGTGTTCAGTGCTTGGGGCGGGCCGCCGGGGCGCCAACACTCGTCGTGTGGCGAGAACCGAGGGCGGCGACCGGACGATGGACGACCACGGGCACGGGCAGGGCCCGCGCCCGGCAGGCGGCACGGAGGCGCTCGCCGCCCGCGGCGCCGAGCCGCCGGACCCGCTGCCCCACGAAGGGGTGTGGCGGTTCACCGCGCCGGCCGCCGACGCCTCCGTCCCGCAGGCCCGGCACGCGGTGCGCGACCTGCTGCGCCGCCAGGGCGTCCCGGCCTCGGCCGACCTCGTCCACGGGCTGCTGCTGATCGTCTCCGAGCTGGTCACCAACGCCGTACGGCACGCGGCGGTGCTGTCCCCGACGCTCGCAGTGGAGGTCGCCGTCGGCGCCGGGTGGGTGCGGGTCGCCGTGGAGGACCAGCACCCCTACCGGCCGACCGCGCTGGAGACCGACCACGGCCGCACCGGCGGTCGCGGGCTGCTGCTGGTGCGCGAGATCGCCCGGGAGGCGGGCGGGGTCTGCGACGTGGCGCACACGGCGAGCGGGGGCAAGGTGATCTGGGCCGCCCTGCCGCTCACGCCGCCCCTTTGACCCGCGGGGCTCACCAGCCCGCGGGGCCGGTCAGCTCCCTGATCGCCGGACGGGCCGCGTCCAGCACGGTCATGAACCAGGAGGAGAAGGGGGCCCGGGCGTGCCGCTCGGCCAGCTCCTCGGGCGTCACGAACGCCGTGTCGCCGACCTCGTCCGCGTCCGGCCGCGGCCGGGACTGCACCAGGCCGACGAAGAGGTGGTTGTACTCCTGCTCCACCAGGCCGGAGGCCGGGTCCGGGTGGTTGTAGCGGACGGTGCCCGCCGCGGCGAGCAGCGACGGCGAGACCCCCAGCTCCTCGTACGTCCGCCGGGCCGCCGCCGCGAAGGGCGCCTCGCCCGGGTAGGGGTGGCCGCAGCAGGTGTTCGACCACACGCCGGGGGAGTGGTACTTGCCGAGCGCCCGCTGCTGGATCAGCAGCCGGCCCTGCTCGTCGAAGAGGAACACGGAGAAGGCGCGGTGCAGCTGCCCCGGCGGCTGATGCGCGGCGAGCTTCTCCGCGGTGCCGATCGTCACACCGTCCTCGTCGACGAGTTCCAGCAAGATCGCGTCCGCGGTGCCGTTCGACGAGCTGTGCGCGGCGGTGGCAGGTGTGATCGGCATACCCATCCTTCACATCGGTCCTCGAGCCCCAAGTCTGCCGCACGAATCCGGCACTCCCGGCACTTCCCGGCCGCCCGCATGTCCCGCGCGGGGCGGGGCGGCGGCCGCCGCCGGGGGCGCCGGAAGAGGGGCCCGGTAGATCATCGTGCCCGGCGCGGCGCGCGCGGAACCGCCCGTCAGCACCGCGCCCCGGCGGGCGCGGGGGCGCTCGGGGGGCACAGACGCGCTCACCGGTCATCAGCGCGCACCAGCGCGCTCAGTGGGTACCAGCGCGCCCGGTGGGCGCCGGTGCGCTCAGTGGCACAGGCCCGCTTCGTGCTCGGCGTGACCGCCCGGCTCCAGCTGGAAGGTGCAGTGCTCCACGTCGAAGTGGTCCCCGAGGCAGCCCTGCAACTCGTGCAGCAGCTTCTCGTGGCCGATCGCGCCCAGCAGCTCGGAGCTGACCACGACGTGCGCGGAGAGCACCGGCAGGCCGGAGGTGATCGTCCAGGCGTGCAGGTCGTGCACGTCCTCGACCCCGTCCAGGGCCAGGATGTGCGCCCGCACCTCCTCCATGTCGACGTTCTTCGGCGCGGCCTCCAGCAGTACGTCGAGGGTCTCGCGCAGCAGCTTGACGGTGCGCGGCACGATCAGCAGACCGATGGCCAGGGAGGCGATCGGGTCGGCGGAGCGCCAGCCGGTGAGCAGGATCACCGCCGCCGAGATCATCACCGCCAGCGAGCCGAGCGCGTCGGCGGCGACCTCCAGGAACGCGCCGCGCACGTTCAGGCTCTCCTTCTGGCCGCGCATCAGCAGCGACAGCGAGACGGAGTTCGCCACCAGGCCGATCAGACCGAACACGATCATCAGCCCGCCGTGCGTCTCGGCCGGCGTGACGAACCGCTGGATCGCCTCGAACAGGACGTAGCCGCCGACGCCGAGCAGCAGCAGGCAGTTGGCGAGCGCGGCGAGGATCTCGGCGCGGGCCAGGCCGAAGGTGCGGTTGCGGCTCGGCGGGCGGTTAGCGATGCGGATGGCGAACAGCGCCATGCCGAGGCCCAGGGCGTCGGTGGCCATGTGGGCGGCGTCCGCCACCAGCGCCAGCGAGTCGGCCAGGATGCCGCCGACGATCTCCACCACCGTCACGGCGAGCGTGATCGACAGAGCGATGCGCAGGGTACCGACGTGCGCGGCCGCCGCTGTGCCGGAGGCGCCGTGCGTGTGTCCGTGCCCGTGGTCGTGACCGGCCCCCATGAGCTGTCCGCCCTCCTGTGTTCCGTCCGGGACCACAGTGAACTACGGCCCGGGGGTATCGGGCAACGCGGCACTGAACACCGTTGTCATGTGCCCTGACCTGCGCAAACGAACTGCAGGTCAGACCGTACGGCCGCCTGGCCCCCGCCCCTGCGGCCGCGCCGGGCGCACCCCCGCGCGTCCCGGGCCCCGCGCCGCACCGCGCGCAGGACTCCGCGCCACTCCCCGGCGAGGCTCCCGCCCGCCGCCGCCCCACCCCTATGCCTCGAATGCCCGTTCTACCCCGCCCTCCGCCCCCCGGAGTTTGTGGCCCGGCCCTCCGATCGCCCATGATGATCGCGGCGCAGGCTGGAGCAGACGACGTGGAGCGGCCCGTGAACGGGCGGTGAACACGGCCCTTCGGGCATCCGATAGCCTCTGCCGACATGCCGCCCGGGCGCCTCAGGCAGGCGGCGCCCCACCATGCACATGACCGGCGCGGACGCGTCGGCACAGGGAGTGAGTTCGGTTGTCGACCGCCATCCTCACCGGTCAGCCGGTCCCCGGATCGTCGATCGAGGGCGATCTGCGGTCCCTCGGTTTCGAGGTCCGGATCGCCGCCGACACCCCGGAGGCCGAGACCCTCCTCGCCCAGGTGCCCGCCGACCGGCGCGTCGCCGTCGTGGACGCCGCCTTCGTCGGCCACCTGCACGCACTGCGCCTGGGACTGACCGACCCGCGCTTCCCGCTGGCCGCCGTCCCCGGCGCCGTCACCGCCCAGCCCGCGGGCCGGCAGGCCCTCACCCGCGCGATGGCCCGGGAGAACACCGACGGCGGCGGAGGCACGTCCCTGGCCGTCGACAGCCTCGCCGACCGGATCGCCGCCGCCCTGGACGCCGACGGCGCCGAGCCGCACCGCCCCGAGCTGGGCGCCCTGGTGGCCGCCGTCCCCGCCGACCCCCAGGCCCGCAACGAGGCACGGCAGGCCGTCGCCGCCGTGGACGACGAGGCCGTACGCCTCAAGTCGGCCGTCAAGGCCCGCGACGGCTTCTTCACCACCTTCTGCATCAGCCCGTACTCGCGCTACCTCGCCCGCTGGTGCGCACGCCGCGGCCTGACCCCCAACCAGGTCACCACCGCCTCCCTGCTCACCGCGCTGATAGCGGCCGGCTGCGCCGCCACCGGCACCCGCGGCGGCTTCGTCGCCGCCGGCGTGCTGCTGATCGCCTCGTTCGTCCTGGACTGCACCGACGGACAGCTGGCCCGCTACTCCCTCCAGTACTCCACCCTCGGCGCCTGGCTGGACGCCACCTTCGACCGGGCCAAGGAGTACGCCTACTACGCCGGCCTCGCCCTCGGCGCGGCCCGCGGCGGCGACGACGTATGGGCCCTCGCGCTCGGCGCCATGGTCCTCCAGACCTGCCGGCACGTGGTCGACTTCTCCTTCACCGAGGCCAACCACGACGCCACCGCCAACACCAGCCCCACCGCCGCCCTCTCCGACCGGCTCGACAGCGTCGGCTGGACGGTCTGGCTGCGCCGGATGATCGTCCTGCCGATCGGCGAACGCTGGGCGATGATCGCCGTCCTCACCGCGGCCACCACTCCCCGCGTGACCCTCTACGTGCTGCTCGCCGGCTGCGCCCTCGCCGCGTGCTACACCACCGCGGGCCGCCTGCTGCGCTCCGTGACCCGCCGGGCCACCCGCACCGACCGCGCCGCCCAGGCGCTCGCGGACCTCGCCGACACCGGGCCGCTGGTCGCGCTGTGCGCCCGCTTCGCCCGCGGGGTGCCGCGCCACTCGGCGGCCTACCTGGCCCTGAGCGGCGGCGCCCTGGTCGCCGCCTCCGCCGTGCTGTGGGGCGGCGGCTGGCAGACCGTGGTGTGCGCCGTCGCGTACGTCCTGCTCTCCGCGGCCGCCGTCGCCCGCCCCCTCAAGGGCCCCCTGGACTGGCTGGTGCCGCCCTTCTTCCGCGCCGCCGAGTACGGCACGGTCCTGGCCCTGGCCGCCCGGGCCGATGTGAACGGAGCCTTGCCGGCGGCTTTCGGGCTGGTGGCGGCCGTCGCCTACCATCACTACGACACGGTGTACCGCATTCGCGGCGGCGCCGGAGCGCCACCGGCCTACCTGGTGCGCGCCATCGGGGGGCAGGAGGGGCGGACACTGCTCGTCGCCGTGCTCGCCGCGCTGCTCACCGCCGTCCAGTTCAAGGTCGCGCTCACGGTGCTCGCCGTGCTCGTGGCCGCGCTGGTGCTCACCGAGAGCATCCGCTTCTGGGTGCGCGCCCACCAGGGCGGCGCGCCCGCCCTACACGACGAAGGAGAACCCGCATGATCGGCCTCGTGCTGGCGGCCGGCGCCGGACGGCGCCTGCGCCCCTACACCGACACCCTGCCCAAGGCACTGGTGCCGGTGGGGCCGGAGGGTGCGGAGGACAGCATCACCGTGCTCGACATAGCGCTCGGCAACTTCGCCGAGGTGGGCCTGACCGAGGTCGGGATCATCGTCGGCTACCGCAAGGAGGCCGTCTACGAGCGCAGGGCCGCCCTGGAGCAGAAGTACGGTCTGAAGATCACCCTGATCGACAACGACAAGGCCGAGGAGTGGAACAACGCCTACTCCCTGTGGTGCGGCCGTGACGCGCTGAAGGACGGCGTCATCCTCGCCAACGGCGACACCGTCCACCCGGTCTCGGTGGAGAAGACCCTGCTGGCCGCCCGCGGCGACGGCAAGAAGATCATCCTCGCGCTGGACACCGTGAAGTCCCTCGCCGAGGAGGAGATGAAGGTCGTCGTCGACCCCGACAAGGGCGTCCAGCGGATCACCAAGCTGATGGACCCGGCGGAGGCCACCGGCGAGTACATCGGCGTCACCCTGATCGAGGGCGAGGCGGCCGAGGAGCTGGCCGACGCCCTGAAGGCCACCTTCGAGCGCGACCCGCAGCTGTACTACGAGGACGGCTACCAGGAGCTGGTCAACCGCGGCTTCCAGGTCGACGTGGCTCCGATCGGCGAGGTCGACTGGGTGGAGATCGACAACCACGACGACCTCGCCAAGGGCCGGGAGATCGCGTGCCGGTACTGACGAGGCTCATCCCCTCGCCGATCGTCGTCGACATCCGGCCGGGGGCGCTCGACGACCTGGCCGCGATCCTCTCCGACGAGCGGATCTCGCCCTCGGGGCGGCTGGCCTTCGCCATCAGTAACGGCTCAGGCCGGGTGCTGCGGGAGCGGTTCGGCCCGGCCTTCCCGGGCGCCGACTGGTTCGCGGACGCCGACGGCACCATCGACGGCGCCGTGCGGCTGGCCGACTCCATCAAGCGGGCCGGCCGCTACGACGCGGTGGTCGGCGTCGGCGGCGGCAAGGTCATCGACTGCGCCAAGTACGCGGCGGCCCGGGTGGGCCTGCCGCTGGTCGCGGTGGCCACCAACCTGGCCAACGACGGACTGTGCTCGCCGGTCGCCACTCTCGACAACGACGCGGGCCGCGGCTCCTACGGCGTGCCCAACCCGATCGGCATCGTCATCGACCTCGACGTGATCCGCGAGGCCCCGGTGCGCTATGTCCGGGCCGGCATCGGCGACGTGATCTGCAAGATCTCCGCCGTGGCCGACTGGGAGCTGTCGCACCGCGAGACCGGCGAGAAGGTCGACGGGCTGGCCGCCGCGATGGCCCGCCAGGCGGCCGAGGCGGTGCTGCGCCATCCCGGCGGCATCGGCGACGCCCCGTTCCTCACGACGCTCTCCGAGGCCCTGGTGCTGTGCGGCATCTCCATGTCGGTGGCCGGGGACAGCCGTCCCGCCTCGGGCGCCTGCCACGAGATCAGCCACGCGTTCGACCTGCGGTTCCCCAAGCGCAGCGCGCTCCACGGCGAGCAGTGCGGCCTGGGCGGCGCCTTCGCCACGTTCCTGCGCGGCGACACGGAGACGGCCGGGCGGATGGCCGACGTACTGCGCCACCACGGGCTGCCCGTGCTGCCCGGCGACATCGGCTTCGACCTGGACGAGTTCGTGCAGGCCGTCGAGTACGCCCCGCAGACCCGGCCCGGCCGCTACACCATCCTCGAACACCTCGACCTCTCCACCGACCAGATCAGGGACGCATACGCCGACTATGCAAAAGCCATCGGTAGCTGAGCTCCGCCCGGTCGTCCACCCCGCGGGGGTGAAGGACCGGCGCAGCGGTGAGCACTGGGCCGGCCGGCTCTACATGCGCGAGCTGTCGCTGCGCATCGACCGGCACCTGGTGAACACCCGGGTCACGCCCAACCAACTGACCTACCTGATGACCGTGTTCGGAGTCCTGGCGGCCCCGGCCCTGCTGGTGCCGGGGATCTGGGGCGCCGTGCTCGGCGTGGTCATGGTGCAGCTGTACCTGCTGCTGGACTGCGTCGACGGCGAGGTCGCGCGCTGGAAGCAGCAGTTCTCCCTCGGCGGGGTCTACCTGGACCGCGTCGGGGCGTACCTCACCGACGCCGCGGTCCTGGTCGGGCTCGGGCTGCGCGCCGCCGACCTGTTCGGCAGCGGCCGCATCGACTGGCTGTGGGCCTTCCTGGGCACCCTGGCCGCGCTCGGCGCCATCCTGATCAAGGCGGAGACCGACCTCGTCGGAGTCGCCCGGCACCAGGGCGGCCTGCCACCGGTCAAGGAGTCGGCCTCCGAGCCGCGCTCCTCCGGCATGGCGCTGGCCCGCCGGGCCGCCGGCGCGCTCAAGTTCCACCGGCTGATCCTCGGCATCGAGGCGTCGCTGCTGATCCTGGTCCTGGCGATCGTGGACCAGGTGCGGGGCGACCTGTTCTTCACCCGGCTCGGCACCGCCGTCCTCGCCGGCATCGCGCTGCTGCAGACCCTGCTGCACCTGGTGTCCATCCTCGCCTCCAGCAGGCTGAAGTGAGCGCCGGCATGGACAGGTCCCTCAAGGTCGGCGCGGTGGTCATCACCATGGGCAACCGCCCCGAGGAGCTGCGCGCGCTGCTCGACTCGGTCGCCAAGCAGGACGGCGACCGCGTCGAGGTCGTCGTCGTCGGCAACGGCTCGCCCGTCCCGGACGTCCCCGAGGGCGTACGGACGATCGAACTGCCGGAGAACCTCGGCATCCCCGGCGGCCGCAACGTCGGCATCGAGGCCTTCGGCCCAGGCGGCCGGGACGTCGACGTCCTGCTCTTCCTGGACGACGACGGACTGCTGGCCCGCACCGACACCGCCGAGCTGTGCCGGCGGGCCTTCACGGCCGACGCGAAGCTGGGCATCGTCAGCTTCCGCATCGCCGACCCGGACACCGGCCTCACCCAGCGCCGCCACGTGCCCCGGCTGCGGGCCTCCGACCCGATGCGCTCCTCCCGGGTCACCACCTTCCTCGGCGGCGCGAACGCCGTGCGCACCCAGGTCTTCGCCGAGGTCGGCGGCCTGCCCGACGCGTTCTTCTACGCCCACGAGGAGACCGACCTGGCCTGGCGCGCGCTGGACGCGGGCTGGCTGATCGACTACCGGTCCGACATGGTGCTGTACCACCCGACCACCGCGCCGTCCCGGCACGCGGTCTACCACCGCATGGTGGCCCGCAACCGGGTGTGGCTGGCCCGCCGCAACCTGCCCGCCCCGCTGGTCCCCGTCTACCTGGGGGTGTGGCTGCTGCTCACCCTGGCCCGCCGCCCCTCGGGCCCGGCCCTGAAGGCGTGGTTCGGCGGCTTCAAGGAGGGCTGGAGCACCCCGTGCGGACCGCGCCGGCCCATGAAGTGGCGTACGGTGTGGCGGCTCACCCGGCTGGGCCGGCCGCCGGTCATCTGACAGTCCCGTTCCCGGCGGTACCCGGTCCGCCCGGTCCGTGCCCTGCCCGCGCAGCCGCACCCGCTGCGCATGAGAAGACGAAAGTAAATCCTTGTGAGTGAGACAACGCACGACGGCGGCGTCGCCCTCGGCGCGGCGGCGCCGCCCGACGAAGGCCTCCCGGCGGCGCAGCTCGCCGCCAAGTACGGGCTGTCCGTCAGCGGCGCCCGGCCCCCGCTCAGGGAGTACGTGCGCCAGCTGTGGGGCCGGCGCCACTTCATCCTCGCCTTCTCCCAGGCCAAGCTGACCGCCCAGTACAGCCAGGCCAAGCTCGGCCAGGTGTGGCAGGTGGCGACCCCGCTGCTGAACGCGGCCGTCTACTACTTCATCTTCGGCCTCCTCCTCAAGGCCAACCGGGGCCTGGGCCACGACACGTACATCCCGTTCCTGGTCACCGGGGTGTTCGTGTTCACCTTCACCCAGAGCTCGGTGATGGCGGGCGTGCGCGCCATCTCCGGCAACCTGGGCCTGGTGCGCGCGCTGCACTTCCCGCGCGCCTCGCTGCCCATCTCCTTCGCGCTCCAGCAGCTCCAGCAATTGCTGTTCTCGATGGCCGTGGTGTTCGTCGTCACGGTGGCCTTCGGCAGCTATCCAGGTCTGTCCTGGCTGCTGATCGTCCCGGCGCTGGCGCTCCAGTTCCTGTTCAACTCCGGCCTGGCGCTGATCCTGGCCCGGCTCGGCGCCAAGACCCCCGACCTCGCCCAGCTCATGCCGTTCGTCCTGCGCACCTGGATGTACGCCTCGGGCGTGATGTTCTCCATCAGCGGCATGCTGGCCGGCAAGCCCGAGTGGGTCACCCGGCTGATGCAGGCCAACCCCGCCGCGATCTACATGGACCTCATCCGGTTCGCGCTGATCGACGGCTACGGCGCCGCGAACCTCCCGCCGCACGTCTGGGCCCTCGCGGTGGCCTGGGCCGTGGTCGTGTTCGCCGGCGGTTTCGTGTTCTTCTGGAAGGCGGAGGAGAGGTACGGCCGTGGCTGAGCACCATCCCGCCCAAGGCGACGCCCGAGGCGCCGGGGACCGCGTCCCCACCGTCATCGCCGACGAGCTGCACATCGTCTACCGCGTCAACGGCGCCAAGTCCGGCAAGGGCAGCGCGACCGCCGCCCTCAGCCGCATCGTCAAGCGCGGCTCCGGCGACAGCGCCCGCGGCGTGCGCAAGGTGCACGCCGTGCGCGGCGTCTCCTTCGTCGCCCACAAGGGCGAGGCCATCGGTCTGATCGGCTCCAACGGCTCCGGCAAGTCCACGCTGCTGCGCGCCATCGCCGGCCTGCTGCCGGCCGAGCGGGGCAAGGTCTACACCGACGGCCAGCCCTCGCTGCTGGGCGTGAACGCGGCCCTGATGAACGACCTGACCGGCGAGCGCAACGTCATCCTCGGCGGCCTGGCCATGGGCATGTCGCGCGAGGAGATCAAGGAGCGCTACCAGGACATCGTCGACTTCTCCGGCATCAACGAGAAGGGCGACTTCATCACGCTGCCGATGCGGACGTACTCCTCCGGCATGGCGGCCCGGCTCCGGTTCTCCATCGCCGCCGCCAAGGACCACGACGTCCTCATGATCGACGAGGCGCTGGCCACCGGCGACCGCAAGTTCCAGACCCGCTCGGAGGAGCGGATCAGGGAGCTGCGCAAGGAGGCCGGCACCGTCTTCCTGGTGAGTCACAACAACAAGTCGATCCGCGACACCTGCGACCGGGTGCTGTGGCTGGAGCGCGGGGAACTGCGCATGGACGGCCCCACCGACGAGGTGCTCAAGGAGTACGAGAAGTTCACGGGCAAGTGATCCCGTCCGCCCAGGGCCCCGCCGGAAGCGTCCGGCGGGGCCCCGCGTGTGCAAAGGAAGCGTCAACTCCCGCGTCGGCAAGGAATCTTGATAACGATCGGTGTGTTGTTGTGATGTGCGGGACACCCCCATGCGGTTCGCTGCGTTGTACAACGTAAGCTGTACCGGTCCCGGAAAGCGGCAAGTGGGGAGATAATGCGCGACACCCTGCGCCGGGGCCGCCGCCCGGACGGCAAGCGGGCGTGTCCGAAATAGTGTGTGTCGGGTCGGCAGTGTAGAACGGGAGATGTGACGGCAATGGCTACGGAAACTCCCCAGCTCAACGCAGCGTGCGCCGTCCCCGCGCCGGGCTGCGGACGATGACGGCGACGATCGCGGCGCACGACCCGGAACGCGCCACCCTCGACAAGGCCGCGGACGAGAACTTCCCCGTGGCGCCGTTCTTCCTGCCCCGTGCCTGGCGCACCGACCTCATGGCCGTCTACGGCTTCGCCCGGCTCGTCGACGACATCGGCGACGGCGATCTGGCCCCCGGCGGCGCCGACGCCCGACTGCTCGGCGTGTCGGCCACCGACGCGCAGGACCGCCTCGTCCTCCTCGACGCCTTCGAGGCCGACCTGCGCCGGGTCTTCGACGGCACGCCCCGCCACCCCCTGCTGCGCCGGCTCCAGCCCACCGTCCGCCGCCGCGCGCTGCCCGTCGAGCCGTTCCTCGGCCTGATCGCCGCCAACCGCCAGGACCAGCTCGTCACCCGCTACGAGACCTACGACGACCTCCTGGCCTACTGCGAGCTGTCCGCCAACCCCGTGGGCCGTCTGGTCCTCGGCGTCACCGGCACCTCCACCCCCGAACGGATCCGCCGCTCCGACGCGATCTGCACCGCCCTCCAGATCGTCGAGCACCTCCAGGACGTCAAGGAGGACCTCGGCCGCGACCGCGTCTACCTGCCCGCCGAGGACCTGAAGCGCTTCCACGTCCAGGAGGCGGACCTCGCCGCACCCAGTGCCGGCGCGTCGGTGCGCGCCCTGGTCGCGTACGAAGCGGAACGCGCCCGCGATCTGCTGAATGAAGGCGCCCCCCTGGTGGGTAGCGTCCACGGCAGGCTGAAGCTGCTGCTCGCGGGGTTCGTGGCAGGGGGGAGGGCGGCCGTCGACGCGATCGCCGCCGCCGCGTTCGACGTACTTCCCGGCCCGCCCAAGCCCGGCAAGGTCCAGTTGCTGCGCGAGGTGGGCGTGATTCTGCGAGGAGAGGGGTGATCCGGGCCGTGGAGCCGGAACAGCAGGCGTCCGCGCCGGTACTCGCCGCCTACAGCTACTGCGAGGCCGTCACCGGGCAGCAGGCCCGCAACTTCGCCTACGGCATCCGGTTGCTGCCGACGCCCAAGCGGCGCGCGATGTCGGCGCTGTACGCGTTCTCCCGGCGGGTGGACGACATCGGCGACGGCGCGCTGCCCGACGACGTCAAGGCCGCCCGGCTGAAGGACACCCGGACGCTGCTCGACCGCGTCCGGGACGGCGCCGTCGAGGACGACGACACCGATCCCGTCGCCGTCGCCCTCGCCCACGCGGCTCGCGCCTTCCCGATCCCGCTCGACGGCCTCGACGAGCTGATCGACGGCGTCCTGGCCGACGTGCACGGCGAGACCTACGAGACCTGGGACGACCTCAAGGTCTACTGCCGCTGCGTGGCCGGCGCCATCGGACGGCTCTCGCTCGGCGTGTTCGGCACCGAACCCGGCGCGCGCGGCGCCGAGCGCGCCCCCGAGTACGCCGACACGCTGGGCCTCGCCCTCCAGCTGACCAACATCCTGCGCGACGTCCGCGAGGACGCCGAGGGCGGCCGCACGTACCTGCCCGCCGACGACCTCGCCAAGTTCGGCTGCTCGGCCGGCTTCCACGGGCCGACCCCGCCGGAGGGCTCCGACTTCGCCGGCCTGGTCCAGTTCGAAGTGCGGCGCGCCCGCGCCCTGTTCGCCGAGGGCTACCAGCTGCTGCCCATGCTCGACCGGCGCAGCGGCGCGTGCGTGGCCGCCATGGCCGGCATCTACCGGCGCCTGCTCGACCGCATCGCCCGCGACCCCGAGGCCGTGCTGCGCGGCCGGGTCTCCCTGCCCGGACGGGAGAAGGCGTACGTCGCCGTGCGCGGCCTGTCCGGGCTCGACACCCGGCATGTGAGCAGGCAGGCCGTCAGGAGGCGGGCCTGATGGGCACACCGGTCACCGGCGCGGCGCCGGGCGGCCCCCGCCGGGCAACCCCCGGGCGCCGCACGGCGTCACTGACGGCGACGACCGGCCGCGGAGCACCCGCGTACCGCCGCGGACGAACAGGGGAGGGCGCGCGATGAGCGACGGCACGCTACCGCAGCAGCCGCTCGGCGGCACGGCACGCGCCGGCGGCCGGCACGCGGTCGTGATCGGCGGCGGTCTCGCCGGACTCACCTCCGCGCTGGCGCTCGCCGACGCCGGCGTCCGCGTCACGCTGCTGGAGAGCCGGCCGCGCCTGGGCGGCCTCGCCTTCTCCTTCCGGCGCGGCGACCTCACCGTCGACAACGGCCAGCACGTCTACCTGCGCTGCTGCACCGCCTACCGCTGGTTCCTCGACCGCGTCGGCGGCGCCGCCCTCGCCCCGCTGCAGAGCCGCCTCGACGTGCCCGTCATCGACCTGGCCAGACCCGAGGGACGGCGCCTGGGCCGACTCCGCCGCGACCCGCTGCCCGTCCCGCTGCACCTGGGTCGCAGCCTCGCCGCCTACCCGCACCTCTCGCTCGCCGAGCGCGCCCGGGTCGGACGCGCCGCACTGGCGCTGCGCTCCCTCGACCTCGCCGACCCGGCCCTGGACGAGACCGACTTCGGCAGCTGGCTGGCCGCGCACGGTCAGTCCGCGCGGGCCGTCGAGGCACTGTGGGACCTCGTCGGGGTCGCCACCCTCAACGCGCGAGCCGCCGACGCCTCACTGGGGCTCGCCGCGATGGTGTTCAAGACCGGTCTGCTGTCCGACCCGGGCGCCGCCGACATCGGCTGGGCCCGTGTCCCGCTGGGCGAACTGCACGACCGGCTGGCCCGCAGGGCGCTCGACTCCGCGGGCGTGCGTACCGAGGTCCGGACACGCGTCACCTCCGTCCTCCTCAACGAGAACGGGGGCTGGAGCGTTCAGGTTCCCGGCGAGCGGTTCGACGCCGACGCCGTCGTGCTCGCCGTACCGCAGCGCGAGGCCCACGACCTGCTGCCCGCCGGCGCCCTGGACGCCCCCGACCGACTGCTCGACATCGGCACCGCCCCCATCCTCAACGTCCACGTCCGCTACGACCGCAAGGTGCTCGACGCCCCCTTCGTGGCCGCCCTCGGCACCCCCGTGCAGTGGGTCTTCGACCGCACCGAGGCCGCCGGGGTCGAGCACGGCCAGTACCTGGCCCTGTCCCAGTCGGTGGCGCAGGACGAGATCGACACGCCCGTCGCCGACCTGCGCGAGCGCTACCTGCCGGAGCTGCGCCGGCTGCTGCCCCGCACGCGCGACGCCGGGGTCGTCGACTTCTTCGTGACCCGGGAGCGCACCGCGACGTTCGCCCCGACCCCCGGCGTCGGCCGGCTGCGGCCCGGCGCCCGCACCAAGGCACCCGGCCTCTACCTGGCCGGAGCGTGGACCGCCACCGGGTGGCCCGCGACCATGGAGAGCGCGGTCCGCAGCGGCGTGAGCGCGGCGGACGCCGCCCTCGACGCCCTGGGGCGGCCCCGCCCGACCCGTCTCTTCGTCCCCGAGGAGGCGGCCGCGTGACGCTGAGACGGCAGCCGGCGGAGCCCCGCACCACCGGCACCGCGACAAGAGGAGAGACTGTGCCCACTGTGCCCCCGGCCCCGACGGCCGACCGGAGGACCGCGGTGGACGTGACCGCGCTGCTGGACCGCGGCCGGACCCTGGCCACCCCGGTCCTCAAGGCGGCCGTCGACCGCCTGGCCCCGCCGATGGACACCGTCGCCGCCTACCACTTCGGCTGGATCGACGCCGCGGGCAATCCGGCGCACGGGGACGGCGGCAAGGCCGTGCGCCCCGCCCTGGCCGTGCTCTCCGCCCAGGCCGCCGGCGCCGCGCCCGAGGCCGGCGTGCCCGGCGCGGTCGCCGTGGAACTCGTGCACAACTTCTCCCTGCTGCACGACGACCTGATGGACGGCGACGAGCAGCGCCGGCACCGCGACACCGTCTGGAAGGTGCACGGCCCGGCCCAGGCCATCCTGGTCGGCGACGCCCTGTTCGCGCTGGCCAACGAAGTCCTGCTGGAAATCGGCACGGTCGAGGCCGGCCGCGCCGCCCGCCGCCTCACCACCGCCACCCGCGCCCTGATCGACGGCCAGGCGCAGGACATCTCCTACGAGCACCGCGACCGGGTCAGCGTCGAGGAGTGCCTGGAGATGGAGGGCAACAAGACCGGCGCCCTGCTCGCCTGCGCCTGCTCCATCGGCGCCGTGCTCGGCGGCGCCGACGACCGCACCGCCGACACCCTGGAGAAGTACGGCTACCACCTCGGCCTGGCCTTCCAGGCCGTCGACGACCTCCTCGGCATCTGGGGCGACCCGGACGCCACCGGCAAGCAGACCTGGAGCGACCTGCGCCAGCGCAAGAAGTCCCTGCCGGTCGTGGCCGCGCTCGCGGCGGGCGGCGACGCCTCCGAACGGCTCGGCGAGATCCTCGCCGCCGACGCCAAGAGCAGCGACTTCGAGAACTTCTCCGAGGAGGAGTTCGCGGCCCGCGCCGCCCTCATCGAGGAGGCCGGCGGCCGCGAGTGGACGGCCCGGGAGGCGCGCCGTCAGCACACCATCGCCATCGAAGCCCTCGACGCCGTGGACATGCCCGACCAGGTGCGGTCCGCCTTCGCGGCGCTCGCCGACTTCGTCGTCGTACGAAAGAGATGATCACTATCGGTCGAACCACCCTCGCTTAGTCGCCGGCCGGTGCGGCAAGTTCTCGAGCACCGGCCGACGGCGGACCCACAGCAGCACGACTCGCACGACTGCACGAAGGGGAAGCCATGACAGCGACGACCGACGGAAGCACCGGGGCGACACTGCCGACCCGCGCTGCCGCGGCCAGCGAACCCGTACTCACCACCCCCGTCGCGGCCGGGGTACACCAAGCCGCGGAACACGCCGCCAGGCGTGCCACCGACTTCCTGCTGAGCAAACAGGACGCCGAGGGCTGGTGGAAGGGCGACCTCGAGACCAACGTCACGATGGACGCCGAAGACCTGCTCCTGCGCCAGTTCCTGGGCATCCAGGACGAGGCGACCACCCGCGCCGCCGCGCTCTTCATCCGCGGCGAGCAGCGCGAGGACGGCACCTGGGCCACCTTCTACGGCGGCCCCGGCGACCTGTCCGCCACCATCGAGGCCTACGTGGCGCTCCGGCTGGCCGGCGACGCGCCCGACGCCCCGCACATGGCGAAGGCCGCCGCCTGGGTCCGCGCGCGGGGCGGCATCGCCGCGGCCCGCGTCTTCACCCGGATCTGGCTCGCCCTGTTCGGCTGGTGGAAGTGGGAGGACCTGCCCGAACTCCCGCCCGAGCTGATCTACTTCCCCACCTGGTTCCCGCTCAACATCTATGACTTCGGCTGCTGGGCGCGGCAGACCATCGTGCCGCTCACCATCGTCTCCGCCAAGCGCCCGGTGCGCCCGGCGCCGTTTCCGCTGGACGAGCTGCACACCGACCCGGCCCGGCCCAACCCGGTCAAGCCGACGGCCCGGGCGGCCAGTTGGGACGGCGCCTTCCAGCGCCTGGACAAGGCCCTGCACGCGTTCCGCAAGGTGGCGCCCAGGCGGCTGCGCCGCTCGGCGATGAACACCGCCGCCCGCTGGATCATCGAACGGCAGGAGAACGACGGCTGCTGGGGCGGCATCCAGCCGCCTGCCGTGTACTCGATCATCGCGCTGCACCTGATGGGCTACGACCTCCAGCACCCGGTGATGCGCGCGGGCCTGAAGTCACTGGACCGGTTCGCCGTGTGGCGCGAGGACGGCGCCCGGATGATCGAGGCGTGCCAGTCGCCCGTCTGGGACACCTGCCTGGCCACCATCGCCCTCGCCGACGCCGGACTGCCCGCCGACCACCCGCAGTTGGTGAAGGCCGCCGACTGGATGCTGGGCGAGGAGATCGTGCGGCCCGGCGACTGGTCGGTGCGCCGGCCCGGACTGCCGCCGGGCGGCTGGGCGTTCGAGTTCCACAACGACAACTACCCCGACATCGACGACACCGCCGAGGTGGCGCTCGCGCTGCGCCGGGTCCGCCACCACGACCCGGAGCGGCTGGACAAGGCGATCGGGCGCGGGGTGCGCTGGAACCTCGGCATGCAGTCGAAGAACGGCGCCTGGGGCGCCTTCGACGTCGACAACACCAGCCCCTTCCCCAACCGGCTGCCGTTCTGCGACTTCGGCGAGGTCATCGACCCGCCGTCCGCCGACGTTACCGCGCACGTCGTGGAGATGCTGGCCGTCGAGGGCCTGGCCCACGACCCGCGCACCCGGCGCGGCATCCAGTGGCTGCTGGCGGAACAGGAGCCGGACGGCTCGTGGTTCGGCCGCTGGGGCGTCAACTACATCTACGGCACCGGCTCCGTCGTCCCCGCGCTGACCGCCGCGGGCCTGCCCGCCTCGCACCCGGCGATCCGCCGCGCGGTGGCCTGGCTGGAGCGGGTGCAGAACGACGACGGCGGCTGGGGCGAGGACCTGCGCTCCTACCGGGACACCAAGAAGTGGAGCGGCAAGGGCGCCTCCACCGCCTCGCAGACGGCGTGGGCGCTGATGGCGCTGCTGGCGGCCGGCGAGAAGGACTCCGGGGCCGTCGAGCGCGGCGTGCGGTGGCTGGCGGACACCCAGCGGGAGGACGGCTCCTGGGACGAGCCGTACTTCACCGGCACCGGTTTCCCCTGGGACTTCTCCATCAACTACCACCTGTACCGGCAGGTGTTCCCGCTGACCGCGCTCGGCCGGTACCTCCACGGCGACCCGTTCGCCGCCGAGGCGCCCGCCGGCCGGCCCCTCGCCGAGGCCAAGGGCAGCTGATGGCGACCCGGCCCGCCCCGCCCCCGCTGCTGGTCGCCTGCGCGCTCGGCATCGAGCACTTCGCCCTGCGCCTGGGCGAGCGGGGCGCGCGGCGCCCGCGCGGCGCGCCCCGCCCCGGCGCCGGAGCGGACCAGTGGGGCGGCGGGCCCGTCACCGTCCTGCGCACCGGCATGGGACCCCGGGCGGCGGAGCGCTCCGTCACCCGGGCCCTGGCCGGCCCGGAGCTGGCCGGGGCGGCGGTGCTGGCCACCGGCTTCTGCGCCGGACTCGCCCCCGGCATGCACCCCGGCGACCTGGTCGTCGCCGAGGAGACCCGCGACGCCCGCGGCACCGTCGCCTGCGTGGGCGCCGAACTGCTCGTCAAGGAACTCACCCGCGCGCTGCCCGGCCGAACCGTCCACACCGGCCCGCTCACCGGCTCCGACCACGTCGTCCGCGGCCCGGAGCGGTCCGACCTGCGCGCCACCGGCGCGATCGCGGTCGACATGGAGTCGGCCGCCACCCTGCTGAGCGCCGTGGCCGCGGGCGTGCGCCCGGTTGCGGCCGTCCGGGTGGTCGTGGACGCCCCGGAACACGAACTCGTCCGGATCGGCACCGTGCGCGGTGGAATATCAGCCTTCCGTGTTCTGCGATCCGTACTGCCGACTTTTTTCGAATGGCACCGCAATGTGCTACTCCCCAGGAGGTGAGCCAGATGGCCATGCCACTGCGCCAGTCCATCAAGGTCGCTACATATCTGGCCGAACAGAAGCTCCGCAAGCGGGACAAGTTCCCGCTCATCGTGGAGCTGGAGCCGCTGTTCGCCTGCAACCTGAAGTGCGAGGGGTGCGGAAAGATCCAGCACCCGGCCGGGGTGCTCAAGCAGCGCATGCCGGTCGCCCAGGCGGTGGGCGCGGTGCTGGAGTCGGGCGCGCCGATGGTGTCCATCGCCGGCGGTGAGCCGCTGATGCACCCTCAGATCGACGAGATCGTGCGCCAGTTGGTGGCCAAGCGGAAATACGTCTTCCTGTGCACCAACGCGATGCTGCTGCGCAAGAAGATGGACAAGTTCACCCCCTCGCCGTACTTCGCCTTCGCCGTGCACATCGACGGGCTGCGCGAGCGGCACGACGAGTCGGTGGCCAAGGAAGGCGTGTTCGACGAGGCCGTGGCGGCCATCAAGGAGGCCAAGCGGCGCGGCTTCCGGGTGACCACCAACTCCACCTTCTTCAACACCGACACCCCGCAGACCATCGTCGAGGTCCTCAACTTCCTCAACGACGACCTCCAGGTGGACGAGATGATGATCTCGCCCGCCTACGCCTACGAGAAGGCGCCCGACCAGGAGCACTTCCTCGGCGTGGAGCAGACCCGCGAGCTGTTCAAGAAGGCGTTCTCGGGCGGCAACCGGCGCAAGTGGCGGCTCAACCACTCCCCGCTCTTCCTGGACTTCCTGGAGGGCAAGGTCGACTTCCCGTGCACCGCGTGGGCGATCCCGAACTACTCCCTCTTCGGCTGGCAGCGCCCCTGCTACCTGATGAGCGACGGCTACGTGCCCACCTACCGCGAGCTCATCGAGAAGACCGACTGGGACAAGTACGGCCGCGGCAAGGACCCGCGCTGCGCCAACTGCATGGCGCACTGCGGCTACGAGCCCACCGCCGTGCTGGCCACCATGGGGTCGCTCAAGGAGTCCCTGCGCGCCATGCGCGAGACCGTCTCGGGGAACAGGGACTGAGGCCGTGACCGCCGTTTCCCTGGGTGTCCCCGAGGTACCGGCCCGGCCGATCGCCGCGCGGCGCGTGTCGCGGCAGATCCACGTCGGGCCGGTGGCGGTCGGGGGCGGGGCGCCGGTGTCGGTGCAGTCGATGACGACGACGCGTACGTCGGACATCGGTGCGACGTTGCAGCAGATCGCGGAGCTGACCGCGTCGGGCTGCCAGATCGTGCGGGTGGCGTGTCCGACGCAGGACGACGCGGACGCGCTGGCGACGATCGCGCGCAAGTCGCAGATCCCGGTGATCGCGGACATCCACTTCCAGCCGAAGTACGTGTTCGCCGCGATCGAGGCGGGGTGTGCGGCGGTGCGGGTGAATCCGGGCAACATCAAGAAGTTCGACGACCAGGTCCGGGAGATCGCGAAGGCGGCCAAGGACCACGGCACGCCGATCCGGATCGGGGTGAACGCGGGCTCGCTGGACCGCAGGCTGCTCCAGAAGTACGGCAGGGCGACGCCGGAGGCGCTGGTGGAGTCGGCGCTGTGGGAGGCGTCTCTGTTCGAGGAGCACGGCTTCCGGGACATCAAGATCTCGGTGAAGCACAATGACCCGGTCGTGATGATCGAGGCGTACCGGCAGCTGGCCGAGCAGTCCGATTACCCGCTCCACCTGGGTGTGACGGAGGCGGGTCCGGCCTTCCAGGGGACGATCAAGTCGGCGGTGGCGTTCGGCGCGCTGCTCTCGCAGGGCATCGGCGACACCATCCGGGTGTCGCTGTCGGCGCCGCCGGCCGAGGAGGTCAAGGTCGGCATCCAGATCCTGGAGTCGCTGAACCTGCGTCAGCGGGGCCTGGAGATCGTGTCGTGTCCGTCGTGCGGGCGCGCGCAGGTGGATGTGTACAAGCTGGCCGAGGAGGTCACGGCGGGTCTGACGGGCATGGAGGTGCCGCTGCGGGTCGCGGTGATGGGCTGTGTCGTCAACGGTCCCGGCGAGGCGCGCGAGGCGGACCTGGGTGTGGCGTCCGGCAACGGCAAGGGGCAGATCTTCGTCAAGGGCGAGGTCATCAAGACCGTGCCGGAGTCGAAGATCGTGGAGACCCTGATCGAGGAGGCCATGAAGCTGGCCGAGCGACTGGAGGAAGACGGCGTCACGGCGGACGCCTCCGCCACCGGAACACCGACGGTGACGGTGAGTTGACGTACGGCACGGACCGAGAGGGGGCCCAGTGTGACCATTCTGGAAAGCATCCGGGGACCACGCGACCTGAAGGCGCTGTCCGAGGCGGAACTCGGCGAACTGTCCGAGGAGATACGTGACTTCCTGGTGCGGGCGGTCGCCAGGACCGGCGGTCACCTGGGGCCCAACCTGGGGGTGGTGGAACTCACCGTCGCACTGCACCGGGTCTTCGATTCGCCCACCGACCGGATCCTGTGGGACACCGGCCACCAGAGCTACGTGCACAAGCTCTTGACGGGCCGTCAGGACTTCTCGAAGCTGCGCGGCAAGGGCGGCCTGTCCGGCTACCCCTCGCGCGAGGAGTCCGAGCACGACGTCATCGAGAACAGCCACGCCTCCACCGCGCTGGGCTGGGCCGACGGCCTCGCCAAGGCACGCGACGTACGCGGCGGGAGCGGACACGTGGTCGCCGTCATCGGCGACGGCGCGCTGACCGGCGGCATGGCCTGGGAGGCCCTGAACAACATCGCGGCCGCCCGCGACCGCCCCCTGATCATCGTCGTCAACGACAACGAGCGCTCCTACGCGCCCACCATCGGCGGCCTCGCCAACCACCTGGCCACCCTGCGCACCACCGACGGCTACGAAAAGTTCCTCGCCTGTGGCAAGGAGGTGCTGCGGCGCACCCCCGTCGTCGGCGGCACCCTCTACGAGTCGCTGCACGGAGCGAAGAAGGGCTTCAAGGACGCCTTCGCCCCCCAGGGCATGTTCGAGGACCTGGGACTGAAGTACCTCGGCCCGATCGACGGGCACGACCCGCGCGCCCTGGAGTCGGCGCTGCGCCGCGCCCAACGCTTCCACGGCCCGGTCCTCGTGCACTGCCTCACCGAGAAGGGCCGCGGCTACGAACCGGCCCTCGCGAACGAGGAGGACCACTTCCACACCGTCGGCGCGATGGACCCGCTCACCTGCGCCCCGCTCGCCCCCTCCGGCGGCCCGTCGTGGACCTCCGTGTTCGGCGAGGAGATGGCGCGCATCGGCGAGGAGCGCGAGGACGTGGTGGCGATCACCGCGGCCATGCTGCGTCCGGTGGGCCTCGGGGAGTTCGCCGAGCGCTTCCCGGACCGGGTGTGGGACGTCGGCATCGCCGAGCAGCACGCGGCCGTCTCCGCGGCCGGCCTCGCCACCGGCGGACTGCACCCCGTCGTCGCCGTCTACGCCACCTTCCTCAACCGCGCCTTCGACCAACTGCTCATGGACGTGGCCCTGCACCGGTGCGGCGTCACCTTCGTGCTGGACCGGGCGGGGGTGACCGGCGTCGACGGCGCCTCCCACAACGGCATGTGGGACCTGTCCGTCCTCCAGGTCGTCCCCGGCCTCAGGATCGCCGCGCCGCGCGACGCCGCCCAACTGCGCGCCCAGCTGCGCGAGGCCGTCGCCGTGGACGACGCGCCCACCCTGATCCGCTTCCCCAAGGAGTCCGTCGGGCCGGAGATCGAGGCCGTCGACCGGGTGGGCGGCATGGACGTCCTGCACCGGGCGCGGCGGCCCGAGGTGCTGTTCGTCGCCGTCGGCGTGATGGCGCCGGTGTGCCTCCGGGCCGCCGAACTGCTGGAGGCGCGCGGCATCGGCTGCACGGTCGTCGACCCGCGCTGGGTCAAACCCGTCGACCCCGCCCTGCCGGACCTGGCCGCCGCGCACCGGCTGGTGGCCGTGGTGGAGGACAACAGCCGGGCGGCCGGCGTCGGCTCCGCCGTCTCCCTGGCCCTGGAAGACGCCGAAGTGGACGTCCCGGTACGGCGGTTCGGCGTCCCGGAGCAGTTCCTCGCGCACGCCAAGCGCGCCGAGGTGCTCGCCGACATCGGTCTGACGCCGGTCGAGATCGCCGGCCGCGTCGGCGCGAGCCTCGCCGCCCGGGAGCGCACCGCGGACGTACCGGCCCAGCGGCCCGCCGGCGCGGCCGGGACCCCCATGCCAGTCAAGGAGACGACTGAATGACCACGGAGTTCGACCTCGGCGCCCTGCTGGCCGAGCGCGGAGCCGAGCGCTACGAGCTGCACACCCGGCACCTCAACCACCAACTGCCGCGCATGCTGCACACCATCGGCTTCGACAAGGTCTACGAGCGGGCCGAGGGCGCGTACTTCTGGGACGCCGAGGGCGACGACTACCTGGACATGCTCGCCGGGTTCGGGGTGATGGGCCTGGGCCGCCACCACCCGGTCGTCCGCAAGGCGCTGCACGACGTCCTGGACGCCCAGCTCGCCGACCTGACCCGGTTCGACTGCCAGCCGCTGCCCGGCCTGCTGGCGGAGCGGCTGCTCGCGCACAGCCCGCACCTGGACCGGGTGTTCTTCGGCAACAGCGGCACCGAGGCGGTGGAGACCGCGCTGAAGTTCGCCCGCCGCGCCACCGGCCGGCGGCGCGTCCTGTACTGCGAGCACTCCTTCCACGGCCTGACCGCCGGCTCGCTCTCCGTCAACGGCGAGGAGGGCTTCCGGGACGGCTTCGGCCCGCTGCTGCCCGACACCGCCGTGCCGCTCGGCGACCTCGACGCGCTCGCCCGCGAGCTGAAGAAGGGCGACGTGGCCGCCCTGATCGTCGAGCCGATCCAGGGCAAGGGCGTGCACGAGAGCCCGCCCGGCTATCTGCGCGCCGCCCAGGAGCTGCTGCACCGGCACAAGGCGCTGCTCATCGCCGATGAGGTGCAGACCGGACTCGGCCGCACCGGCGACTTCTACGCCTACCAGCACGAGGCCGGCGTCGAACCGGACCTGGTGTGCGTCGCCAAGGCCCTGTCCGGCGGCTATGTGCCGGTCGGCGCCACCCTCGGCAAGGACTGGATCTTCAAGAAGGTCTACTCCTCCCTCGACCGGGTGCTGGTGCACTCGGCGAGCTTCGGGGCCAACGCCCAGGCGATGGCCGCGGGCCTGGCCGTGCTCTCGGTCATGGAGAACGAGCAGATCGTCGCCAACGCCCGCGCCACCGGCGACCTGCTGAAGTCCCGGCTGGCCCGGCTGACGGACAAGTACGAACTGCTCGCCGACGTGCGCGGCCGGGGCCTGATGATCGGCATCGAGTTCGGCCGGCCCACGTCGCTGAAGCTGCGCGGCCGGTGGACCATGCTCCAGGCGGCCCGCAAGGGCCTGTTCGCGCAGATGGTGGTCGTCCCGCTGCTCCAGCGCCACCGCATCCTCACCCAGGTCTCCGGCGACCACCTGGAGGTGATCAAGCTGATCCCGCCGCTGGTCGTCGGCGAGCGCGAGGTGGACCGGTTCGTGGACGCCTTCACCGCCGTGATGGACGACGCGCACAACGGCGGACTGATGTGGGACTTCGGGAAGACCCTGGTCAAGCAGGCGGTCGCCAACCGCTGAGCGGACCCCTCCGGCGCTTTTGCCTCTGAGGCAAGAAAATTGCCGCAGAGGCAAAGATGCGGCTGAATGGAGGCATGAGCTCCTCCGAGTCCGAGCCCCCGGCGCGGCCGGCCGACACCCTGCCCGCCGTCGCGCCCCAGCTGCGCGCGCTGCGCCGTCGCGCCTCCCTCACCCTGGAGGCCGCGGCCCGCGCCGCGGGGCTCTCGCCCGCCCACCTCTCCCGGCTGGAGACCGGGCAGCGCCAGCCCTCGCTGCCGATGCTGCTCGCGCTCGCCCGCATCTACGGTACGACGGTCTCCGAACTGCTCGGCGAGACGGTCGCCGACCGGGACGCGATCGTGCGCGCCGGGGACATGGAACCCACCCGGGCCGGCGGCTGGACGTACTGGCAGGCCGGCGCTTCCGGCCGCGGGATGCAGTCCCTGCGGGTCCGCGTCCCGTACGGCTCCCAGGGCGACATCGTCCGCGTCCACCCCGGCGAGGAGTGGCTGTACGTCCTCAGGGGGCGGCTGCGGCTGCGCCTGGGGGACACCGCCTACCTGCTCGCGCCCGGGGACAGCGCGCACTTCGACTCGCTGACCCCGCACCGGATCGCCGCCGAGGACCCGGACGGGCTCGAACTGCTTTTCGTCCACACCCTGTTGCAGAGTCCCACGGCCGCGCTGTGCCTGGGCCCCCTCACCGGAGACATGCCATGACCGACATGGAAGAGAAGTTCCCGCGCGCGCTGTGGGTCCGGCTGATCATCTACATCGCCGTCGGACACGTCTTCGCCGCGTTCATCTGGCTGTTGTTCGAGGTCGGCGCGAAGCAGTAGCCGGCCGGTCAGTCCAGCAGGCGTGCGCGCAGCCGCTCGCGGGTCGCCGGGGCGAGCCCGAGACCTTGCTCCAGATAGGCGTCCACACCGCCCCAGGTCTCCTCCACGGTCTCCAGGGCGGCCGTCAGGTACTCGGCGCGCGCGTCGAACAGCGGGCTGAGCAGCTCCATGACCTCGGGGGAGTACGCCGAGGCCGAGGCGCCGCTGCGGCGCACCTTGTAGCGGCGGTGCTTGGCGTTGGACTCCAGGTAGTCCGCGACGATCGCGTCCCGCTCCACGCCGAGCGCGAGCAGGGTCACCGCGATCGACAGCCCCGCGCGGTCCTTGCCCGCGGCGCAGTGCATCAGCGCTGGGACGCTGTCCTCGGCGAGGGCGTGCAGCACCCGCGCGTGCTCGCCGGTGCGCTCCTTGACGATGGTGCGGTACGAGGCGATCATCCGGTCCGCGCCCTTGCCGTCGGCCAGGATCGCCCGCAACTGGTCCAGGTCGCCGTCGCGGACCATCTTCCAGAACTCCGCGCCGTCCGCCGGGTCGCTCAGCGGCAGGTTGACGTTGCGCACACCGGGCAGCTCGACGTCCGGGCCCTCCAGCCTGCGGTCGGCCGCGTTGCGGAAGTCGAAGATGGTGTGCAGTCCCAGCGAGGCGAGGAAGACCGCGTCCTCGGCGGTGGCGTGCGCGAGGTGGCCGCTGCGGAACAGCACTCCGTGCCGCACCCGCCGTCCGTCCACGGTGGGCAGCCCGCCCACATCGCGGAAGTTGCGCACTCCGGCCAGCTCCGGCTCGGTCGACGGGACCTGCTGCGTCACGGGGACTCCTCGCTTTCGGCCCCGCTCCACGGCTCGTCGGCGGGCGCGTTACGACGATACGACATGGATTCCTGGGGCAACGAGGCGTCCGCGACCAGCGGCCCCACCTGCACAGTCGCCACCGGGAGAGGGGCGTATTCCCGGATGATCCAGGAAATCGGAGTGGCTTATCTCACCGAGCGTCAACCCCTGCCTACGGTCGCGTAAGTCACACTCGAAGGTGAATCATGGTCCGACGTGGCAGACGATTCGAAGAGTGACAGCAGCGCAGTGATCGGGTCGTACGTGGCGGTGGGGGACAGCTTCACCGAGGGCGTCGGCGACCCCGGCCCCGACGGGGCCTTCGTCGGCTGGGCCGACCGGTTCGCCGTACTGCTCGCGGACCGGCGCCCCGAGGGCGACTTCCGGTACACCAACCTGGCCGTACGGGGGAAACTGCTCGACCAGATCGTGGCGGACCAGGTGCCGCGGGCCGTGGAGCTCGCCCCCGACCTGGTCACCTTCTGCGCGGGCGGCAACGACATCATCCGGCCCGGCACCGACCCGGACGACGTGGCCGAGCGGTTCGAGCGGGCGGTGGCCCAGCTCACCGCGGTGTCCGGCACCGTCATGGTGACCACCGGCTTCGACACCCGCGGGGTGCCCCTGCTCAAGCACCTGCGCGGCAAGATCGCGACCTACAACGGACATGTGCGGGCCGTCGCCGACCGCTACGGCTGCCCGGTGCTCGACCTGTGGTCGCTGCGCGCCGTCCAGGACCGGCGCGCCTGGGACCACGACCGCCTGCACCTGTCGCCCGAAGGGCACACCCGGGTCGCGCTGCGCGCCGGACAGGCCCTCGGGCTGGAGATACCGGCCGACCCGGAGCAGTCCTGGCCGCCGCTGCCGCCCCGCGGCACCCTGGAGGTGCGCCGCGACGACGTCCACTGGGCGCGCGAGTTCCTGGTGCCGTGGATCGGGCGCCGGCTGCGCGGCGAGTCCTCGGGCGACCATGTGACGGCGAAGGGCGCGCTGTCGCCGGACGACATCAAGTCACGTATCCGAGCGGTTGCCTGACGCGGTGTCAGCTACGGCGGGCCGGGGGGCGCGGGACCGGGACGGCCGGTCCCGCGCCCCCCGGCCCGCCGTCGTCACCGCGCCGCGGTCAACGCCTCGCGTCCCAGGTGCAGTTCGCGCAGCAGTGCGTCGTCCACCCACTCCTGGGCGCGGGCCCGGGCGACCGTGCCGCCGTACGAGGTCAGCTGGACGGCGAGCCCGTCCAGCAGGGCGGTCAGCCGCAGGGCGGCGCCGGCCGGGTCCGGGCAGCGGAACTCGCCCGCCGCCACCCCCTCGGCCAGGACCTCGGTGAGGGCCGCCTTCCACTCCCGGTCGAGATCCCGGGCGACCTCGCGCAGCGCGGGCTCGCGCAGCGCCGCCGCCCAGCCCTCGATCCACAGCCGCCAGCCCTTGGCGGTGCCGGTGGGCGCGTACCAGCGCACGGCGGCCCGCAGCCGGCGCAGCGCCGTCGTCCGCCGGGCGAGCAGCTTGCGCAGCCGCGCGAGGTCGTCCTCGGCCGCGTGCGCGAACGCGGCGGCGACCAGCTTCTCCTTGGTGGAGAAGTGGTAGAGGACCAGCGCGTTGCTCACCCCGAGCACCGAGGCCACGTCGGCGATCCGCAGCGCCGCCACACCGCGGGCCTCGATCTGCCCGATGGCGGCCCGCAGCAACTCCTCGCGCCGCTCCGCCACGCTCAACCGCAATCTCGCCACGCCGTCACCCTAACGGGTGTTACCCGTGAGGCAATCTGAATTGCCGCCCCGTGCGGAAGACCCCGTACGGGGGGCGCCGGAGCCGGGTGCGGCGGACCGAACCGGAGGGGCCGTCCGGTTGCCGGAGGCTCCCTTCATAATGGAAAACCTGACCGATCCCACTGGAGGTACCGTGTCCGGCTTCCGTCTCCCCGGCTCCGGGCCGCGCGCACTGCGGCCCGAGGCCTTCGGCGCGGACCCCGACGGAGCGCGCATGGCGCGCATCCGCCGCTCGCCCCACTTCAAGGACGGCGTCTTCCAGAACCCTGGAGGACCCACGCGCATGCGGCCCTCCGGTTCGATGCTCGACTTCGCCAAGCTCTACTTCGACAAGGAGCAGCGCCCCCGCCGCTCTCCCGCGGGCACCGTCCCGGTGCACCCCACCACCTACGCCGACCTGGCCCGGCCGGCGGCCACCGGCCTGCGGCTGACCTGGCTCGGCCACTCCAGCGTGCTCGCGGAGATCGACGGCCGGCGGGTGCTGTTCGACCCGGTGTGGGGCGCGCGCTGCTCCCCGTTCCCGTTCGCCGGCCCGGCCCGCCTGCACCCGGTGCCGCTGCCCCTGGCCGCGCTCGGCCCGGTCGACGTGGTCGTCGTCTCGCACGACCACTACGACCACCTGGACATGCCCACGATCAAGGCGCTGGCCGGCACCGACACCCTCTTCGCCGTACCGCTGGGCGTCGGCGCCCACCTCGAACGCTGGGGCGTCGGCGCCGACCGGCTGCGCGAGCTGGACTGGCACGAGGACACCGAGGTCGGCGGCCTCACCCTGACCGCCACCCCGGCCCGCCACTTCTGCGGCCGCGGCCTGCGCAACACCCAGCACACCCTGTGGGCGTCCTGGGTCGTCGCGGGCGAGGAGCACCGCGTCTACCACAGCGGGGACACCGGCTACTTCGACGGTTTCACCGACATAGGCGCCGCGCACGGCCCGTTCGACGCCACGATGATCCAGATCGGCGCGTACTCCGAGTTCTGGCCCGACATCCACATGACGCCCGAGGAAGGCATGCGCGCCCATCTCGACCTCCAGGGCGGCACACCGCACGGCGTCCTGCTGCCGATCCACTGGGGCACCTTCAACCTGGCCCCGCACCCGTGGGCGGAGCCGGGGGAGTGGACGAAGTACGAGGCCGAGGAGGCCGGCCAGGCGGTGGCGTTCCCGCGGCCGGGCGAGCCGTTCGAACCGGCGCGGAAGCTGCCGGTGGAGCCGTGGTGGCGGGCGGTGTCCGGCCCGATCACGCGCCCCTGGCGGCGCCCCCGGATCACTGAGGGTGTGGCGGCCGGGACGGGCAAGAAGGATCTCGACCTCGCTGGTGAGCGGTGACGCCGGTCGGTGTTCCTCTGGGAAACCGACACCACTCGCGGTGCCCTCGGTGCAACTGGGGAGGCTCGATCGTTGACCCCGGGCAGGGCACGCCACCATCGTCGACATCCGCATCGACCTGGTGAAACCACAACGTTGGGTTGCCCGGCGAAACTCGTTTCGCCGGACCGAGGACCGACGGGGATAAGCCGATCTACACAGCGCGTGGACCGCGACAGCGTCCGACAGGCCCTCAGCGTCGTCCACACCACGGTGGTGAATCTGCAGCGGCCGCAGGGTGCCAGACGGCCGTCCGCATCTCAGCCCTAGAGAAGATCACCTTGGGGGAAGATTCCCGGCATGTAGCCCCTTGCAGGGGACAGATCCCGCCAGTGGAGGTCTCCCTCCTCCACGGGCGCTACTCGCCAGTCGTCCTGCTCGGTCAAGCTGTGGAACGCCTCGTGCAGGAAGTCGGGTAGCACCTCGCTGTCCCGACGGCCCGGGCGACGCCGGTCCTCAGGAACCGTCCAGTCCGCCGCGAAAAGAGTGCCGTCGATGTAGAGCATGCGCTCCTGGTGAGGCCGGTGGCGGGCGAGCAGGCCCAGGATCTCGTCGCGAAGGCCCGCGGTCTCGTTACGTCGAGCCGCCCGTTCCACACGCTGCAGCACCGGCGCCAAGACCCCGAGTGTCACGCCGAGCGCCGGGAAGCCAGCCACGACGTAGTCGCCCAGAATGAGTGGTTCCTGATGGGCGAAGACGTCCAGGAACGGCGCGTAGTAGGCCAGCACATGTCGGTCCGGGTCGACGGGAAGGTCTACGGCGCAAGGGGCGGCCGTGTCTGGGTCGATCGCCGTCAGACGCATGGGGCCATGGGGGGAGGAGAAGTGCACCGCGCTCGCGTACGCGATCTTCGGCACTTGGCCCTTAATGGTCTTGACTGTCCTCTTCTGCTCCTCCATGGCTTCGCGCAGCTTGTTCGTCAGCGGACCGGAGCGGCCCTTGGCTTCCGCGACGACATAACCGCCGACGGTCCGCTCTCCGAAGAAGTCCGCCCGGCTCCGGCCGGAGACGTAGGCGAGATTGTATGCAGAGGCGTAGCGGGCGACATGCATGAAGAACCGGACGGACAACTGCCTCTCGGCAAAAATCTGGCACATGGCCTGCCCCAGGGTGTAGGACAGCACGCCCTTCTCGGAGGGGTCGAGTTCGCGGGCAAGGTCGGTACGTGTGATGCGACGGACCGGATCATCGCTCCAGCTGAGATAGGCGGGCAGGACCGCCACCCTGTGGCACCACTCGTACGCCGACGACCTCCCGTGCTTGGCCTGGTCGTACGGGGCTCTGCCCGTGATGAACAACGCGCGCGCCAAGTCCTGCGGCGAGACTGGCAGATCCTGCTCGACGGGGACGCCGATGCGGACCGGGAAGTGCGTGGCGTTGGTTCGCACGTGCGCAGGGCCATTGAAGAACATCGTCGCCGCTTTCCGGGTTCAGGGCCGTCAGACTCAGTCCGTGAGGATCGTCGTACCGGCATCTCTCTATCACCCCGGTCGGCAGTCGGCCCCCAGCGTTAGCGGAGACGGAAGCGGGAACTCTGGCTCGCGACAAGGCTCCGGCCGCGCTGGGCGACTGTGTCCGCGTGCCGCCTTGAAGGCGACGGGCGAGTCGGGCCGCGTCGGCGGGGGCGGGGGAGCGGTGAGCCCGGCGGGGGGCGATCTGGCTGTCCTGGTCCAGGTGTTCTCGGACATGGCACCCGGGAAACGCGCACGCGTCCTGGATGCGGTCGACGGCCGCCACCGTGAGCGGAAGGCGCCCGTGGGACAGCACCTTGTGCCGTTGCCGACGCGAGGATCCGCGTCAGCGGTCTTGGACATGCACGTCCGGCAGACGCCTGAGGAGGGCGCTGTCTCCTCATGTTCCTCGCAACGCCGATCGAGTCCCAACCGGTAGGCCGCGCCACGAGACGGAACGTCCACCGATCGCGGAGAGCTCCACTACGAGGTTGTCCGCTCCGGTAGCGTTGAGGCAATCCGGCCGGTGGACGCGCGGCTTGGACAATCAGCAGAAGAACCGGCGGCAGGCGCGGCTGGGGAACATCGGCAGAGGAACCAGACGATGGCCACGGTCTACCGCGTGGTTACCAGGAACGACGAAGGCCAGGAGCAGAGCGCTCGGTACTTTGATGTGGACGGTCGGGAGATCGATGATCCCCACCTGTCCAGGGGGCGTATCCCTGCCCCCCGCAACGGCGGCCTGTGGATCCGCCCGTCACTCCGGAGCCGGAGCGGCTATCACTCGTTCCCGGAACCGCCTTGTTCGACCCGGTGTGGTGGGAGGATCTGAGGGGGTGCACGGCTGTGTTCCTGCCGGGCGATTCCTCGCGCTCCGGACGGATCGCTTTCCACGCCCAGGGCGGACGGCTGCCGGCCGGTGCTCCCACCGAAGAGCTCCTGGTGGCCCTGCCGCACGGTCGCGGCGGGCGGCGACGGATCGTTCCCGCGATGGTGTGTCCGCTCGCCGACGTTCTGCCGTTGCTGCTCGACGAGCCGCCGGAGCGGCTTACCTCGACAGGTGCCGCATGGCGCCACGCGGCCCTCTACGCGCTGCACATGGCTGGCCGAGGGCTGTTGCTGCCCGGGCTGAGTGCCGCCGGCTACGACGCCTGGAGGGTGGGACCGTTCTCGCAGGAGGACGCCCGCTGGGTACGGGCATTGGCCGGATCCCTTGATCCCGCAGCGTACGCGACTCCGTTGGAGCAGGCTGGGCGTGGACGTACCCCGCTGCTTCTGCCGCATCCGTACGATCGGCTGCGTCTGTTCCTGGACGCGGTGGCCGACTTGCTACCGCGCACGCCCGCCGCTGCCGCCGCTGCCGGGCAGGCGGCTTTCGCCGGTCGGGACCCCAGGCGTCTGCCGGGGCTGCGGGGCTGGGCCGCCAAGGTCGCCGACGGCCGGGACGCCGGTGTCCAGCTCTCCCTCCGGCTTGAACTGCTGGATACGAAGGAGGGGGACTGCGACAGCGCCGACGACGGCACGGGCGGGGGCGCTGCGGACCGCCTCGGAGCGACGGTGCGGTGTGTGCCCCAGGTGCGCTCGCTGGCGGATCCGTTGCTGCTCGCAGACCTGGCCGAGGTGCGTTGTGGGACCGTGGACGGACTAGGTCCTCACGACCCTGTACGGGTCGATGCGATGCTGCGTGCGGCCGCCGAGGTCTGGCCCGTACTCGCCGGACTGCTGGAACCGGCCGGGCCGGACGCACTGGACATGGACGACGACGCCTTTCTCGCCCTGCTGGACGACGGCATCGATGCTCTGGCACGGGTGGGTGTGGCCGTGCACCTGCCGAAGGACCTGATCCGGGACCTCGTCGTACAGGCAGTCGTCGAGCCCGGCAGCGGTTCGCCGGACGAAGAACCGGAGGGATCGGGCTTCTTCACATCCGACGGGCTGCTCTCCTTCCGCTGGGAGCTGGCGGTGGGCGACCGCACTCTCACCCCTGCGGAGCTCGACCGGCTGGCACAGGCCGGGCGCTCGCTGGTGCGGCTGCGGGACCAGTGGGTCGTCGTCGACGAGGCGCTGGTACGCAAGGCCCGGCTTCGGTCACGCGAACTGGGCGCCCTGGAGGCACTGACGGCCGTCCTCACGGGTGAGGTGGCGGGCGACGACGGAACCGTCGCCCCGGTGCGGCCCAACGGATGGCTTGCCTCCCTTCACGACAAGCTGACCGCACCGGAGCACGCCGCAGATGCCGAGCTGCTGCCTTCCGCCGGACTGGAGGCCACCCTGCGCGGGTACCAGCTGCGTGGCCTGGCCTGGCTGGACCGGCTCACCCGTCTCGGCCTGGGTGCTTGCCTCGCGGACGACATGGGGCTCGGCAAGACCGTCACCGCCATCGCCCTCCACCTGCGCCGACAGGAGGATCCGAGGACAGCCTGCGGCCCCACCCTGGTGGTATGCCCCGCCTCGCTGCTCGGCAATTGGGGGCGGGAGATCGAGAGGTTCGCGTCCGGTACGCCCTGGCGCCGCCATCACGGACCCGCACGGGACCTTGGTGACTTTCCGGCCCGGGGAGATCGTCCTCACCACCTACGGCACACTCCGCCGTGACCTGCCCGACCTCTGCGAGGCCGGACCGTGGGGACTCGTGGTCGCCGACGAGGCGCAGCACGCCAAGAATCCCGCCTCGGTCACCGCCAAGGCCATGCGCACCCTCCCTGCCCAGGCCCGGGTGGCGCTCTCCGGCACACCGGTGGAGAACAACCTCACCGAACTCTGGTCGCTCCTGGACTGGACCACGCCCGGTCTGCTCGGCCCGCTCACCGCCTTCCGGGACCGCTACGGCCGGGCCGCCGAACGCGCCGCCCGCGGCAGCGAGGCTGAGGCTGACGCGGCGGCCGCCGGACGGCTCGGCCGCCTCATCCGCCCCTTCGTCCTGCGCCGCCGCAAGTCCGACCCGGGCATCGCCCCCGAGCTGCCGCCCGAGACCGAGACCGACCACCCAGTCCGGCTTACCCGGGAACAGACGGTGCTGTACGAGGCACAGGTACGGGAGTCGATGGACGAGATCCGCAACGCACAGGGCATCACCCGGCACGCCCTGGTCCTCAAACTCCTCACTGCCCTCAAGCAGATCTGCAACCATCCGGGCCACTATCTGAAGGAGGACACGGCGGCCCGCCTCACCGGACGCAGCGGCAAACTCGAACTCCTCGACGAACTGATCGACGTCCTCCCGGCCGAGAACGCGTCCGTGCTGCTCTTCACCCAGTACACGCGGATGGCGCGGATACTGGAGGCGCATCTGGCCCGGCGCGGTGCGCGGACGCTCATGCTGCACGGCGGGACACCGGTGCACCGCCGCGAGGAGATGGTCGACGCCTTCCAGAGGGGCGAGGTCCCGGTGTTCCTGCTTTCCCTGAAGGTAGCCGGCACCGGCCTCAACCTCACCCGGGCGTCCCATGTCGTCCACTACGACCGCTGGTGGAACCCCGCCGTCGAGGACCAGGCCACCGACCGCGCCTACCGTATCGGCCAGACCCAGCCGGTACAGGTCCACCGGCTGATCACCGAAGGCACCGTCGAGGAACGCATCGCACAGCTCATCTCGTCCAAGCGCGACCTGGCGGACTCGGTCCTCGGGGGAAACCGGGGAGAGGCCGCGATCAGCGACCTGACCGACGACGAACTCGCCGACCTGGTCGCCCTGCACACCACCACCGACCGGAGCAGCCGATGAGCCGCAACGGCACAGGAAAGGGCCCCGTTGATCTGGTCCTTCCGAAGCCTCCGCCGGTACCGGGACAGCGGAAGCTGACGCGGGCCGTGGGGCATCCTGTGGATCGCCGCCCTGGAAAGTCCCCGCAGACGGGACTCCGGGCACGCGGTCAGGCTCGACCGTGCCCGCACCTATGCCCGGCGTGGGGTGGTCGGAGACATCACCGTACGCGCGGGCGAGCTGTCCGCCCGGGTCATCGGTAGTGGCCGCCGCCCGTACAGAGTCACGCTGCGCGTTCCCGAACTGCCCGAGGCGGAGGCGGACCGGCTGCTCGAGGCATGGGCGGACGACGTCGACGCCGCCGCAGAGCTGTCCGGCGGGGAGCTCGGCGAGGCAACCGCACGCATCGCCGTCACCGAAGACATCGCCTTGGTGCCCGGACCCGGCCTCACCGACTACGCCTGCACGTGCCCCGACTGGGGCTTTCCCTGTAAACACGCGGCTGCGGTCTCCTACCAGTACGCCCGGGCCATCGACGCCCGCCCTGACGCCCTCCTGCTGCTCCGTGGCCACCACTTGGACTTCGTGCGTGCGGAAGCAGCGCTCCGGCGCGCCGAACGCGAGGCCGCCGCTGCCGAACAGGCCGCTGAAGAAGCGGAACTGACCAGGGCGGGCGCGGCTCGCGGAGTCCCGGCCGGCGAGGCGTTCGCGCGGGCTGGGCATGAAGGCGGACTGCCTCCCCTGCCGGAGCTTCCCGCCCCGGCGACCGGGCCCGTCACCGTCGGACCGTTCCCGGATCCGGGCCACGAGGACAGCCTTGTCGCTCCCGACCGGCTGCGCACGCTGGCCGACGACGCCGCCCACCGTGCCGCCGACGCCTACAGCCACGCGGTCGCCACCGGAGGCGTCCCCGCCGCCCGGCTGTGGCTCGACACCGACCCCTGGCTGGACACCGTCCGGCGCGCGGCACGAGCGGACGGCGATCCCCGCGTCGTCGGCCGCCTGCTGAACAGTTCGGACCAGGCGCGTGCCCGGCTCGAGAGGGCAAGCGCGGCGTGGAAGCACGGGGGCCGACCCGCACTGGCCGTCCTGGACGGAGGCCAGGTGCCACCGCGTGCCGCGGAGCGCGTGGCACGCGAACAACTCCTGACCCGGCCGCTTCCCGGACTGCCCGGCCCCCCTCTGCTGCGCCACACCGGTGGCCGCCTTCAACTGGTCGGTCACGATGCCGAATTGCGGTACGGACCGGACGGTCACTGGTACCCGTTCCGCAAACAGTCCGGCCAGTGGTGGCCGGCCGGACCTCCCTCCCAGGACGCCGTCGAGGCTGTACGGTCAGCCCTGCCGGGGAACTGACGGTACTTCTGCTACGGTCCCGGGCCGAAGCTCGGCGTACCTGGCCGTCATGGTGTCGGGACGTAGAACCAGGACCCGGCATGGTCGCTCACCTGTCGGACAAGGCCGTCCCTCTTCATGGCCGCGAGCGTGCCTCGCCTACCAGGTGCCGGAGGAGCCCGGCAGTCCGTGTGGCCGCACGTTCGAGGACGCCTTCGCGCTGGCCAACCGGGCCCTGTTCGGTATCCCCACAGGTTCCGCTCCGGCCGAGGAACTGGAGCAACAGGCCCGTAGCAGCGTGGAGGAAGACGTCACGCGCACGGTCCTGACGGCTCTCCGGGAAGGCCGTCACTTCAAGGTGGAGGCCGGTGCCGGTGCGGGCAAGACCAGCTCACTGATCGAGACGTTCCAGAGCATCCTGGCCGACCGCCCCCGCTACCTCCCCCGGCCCCACCAGCGCATCTTGTGGCCCCACGCCCATATGACGTCCGAGCAGGGCGTGCGCGCCCATCTCGATCCTCAGGGCGGCGCACCGCACGGCGTGCTGCTGCCGATCCACTGGGGCGCCTCCGACCTGGCCCGCACCCGTGAGGGCGCGCAGACGCTCAGCCGCGAGTGGCCGGTGCCGGAGCTGGCGTTGCGGACGGCGAGGGGTCTCGACCTGGTCGCCAAGGACTGAGCACGGCGGCCGGCGGGCGTGCGCCCGGTGGGCGTCAGCCGTCGTGGACGACCGTGATCAGGCGTTCGGGGCGCGGGTTCTCCAGTTCCTCCAGGACGGCGGTGGCCAGGTCCTCGGCGCTGATCCACGAGCGGCCGTCGGCCGTGGTGAGCAGGGTGTCGGCGCCGCGCCGGTAGCGGCCGGTGCGCTTGCCGGGTGCGAGCAGGGCCGGCGGGCACAGGTAGACCCAGTCGGCGTACGGGTGGTCTCGGCAGGTCTGCAGCTGGGCGATACCGGCGAGCGCGAAGGGCCGTACCGCGGCGGGCACGTACGCGGGGTCGTCGGCGACCAGCCGTCCGGGTACGCGCGGGCGGCTGGGGATTCTGAAGGAGACCGATCCTGATCACGTCCCTGCCCGCTGGCACACTCACCGAGTGCGACCGGGCCGCCGACAGCCGGGCCGACCTCTCCCGGAAGCACTCGGCTCGCGCTCGTGCCGGGACGGGACCACGCTTCGTCCCGTACGTGTCGGTCGGCTCCGCGTCGTGACGCTTTTCGCGAGAAGCGAGCGGTCCCGGGAAGCGCATGAGTAGCAGTACTCAACTCCTCTGGCCGCCTGGGTGGGTGGGCGCGCACATGTCTGGTCACGTGGGCGGGTGGGGGCGCGTGCGGTGGGGTCGCTAGGGTACGTGCCGAGCGACGTGAACAGGGTGATTCCCATCGCCAGCGTCGTCGCGTCCGCGTCTGCTCGACGAGGACTCACTGAATACGGGGAGACGATCACGCGTGGCGTGGGATGAGTGGGAGCAACTCAAGAGCGCGGCGACGGACCGGCATGCCGCCCGGATGCAACTGAACCACATACCGTCCGACCCGGGCGGTAGTGGCACGCTCGTGTCGAACAAGCCGGCCTGGTCCGAGGCGGGGCAGAGCGTCGGTTCGCTCCGCGAGGACCTGACCAAGGCGCTGGGGAAGCTGGCGGACGGTCAGCGGGGCCTCGGAGAGCAAGCCGATTGTCTGACCGCCGGGGCGCAAAGAGATGTCCACGACTCGTGGGAGCGGTACGTCAAGAGCGTGAGCGGGCGCTGCGGCAAGCTGTCCGATCTCCTGGAGAAGGCGGGCAGCGACCAGCTGAAGACCGATGAGGCGGTCAAGGCCGAGATCGGCAACCTCAAGGTGGAGTACTCGGACACTCCGGCCCTCGGCGGCCAGGACAAGGGGCGGTAACCAGAAGTCATGGACCTTGCGACCCTCAAAGCACTCAAGCCGGCCGAGTTCCTGGAGGCGGCCGACGGCTACCGCAGCACCGGCGACGTGGCCGGCGCGGCCAGGGACCGCATCGAGAACCAGATCGCTGTGGCCATGCGGAACTCCCTCCAGGGCGAGGCCGCGACCGCGGCGATCGGTCAGCTGTCGGAGCTGGGCAAGAACTTCCACTACGTCCAGGTCGAGTGCGGCCTCGTCACCGCGGCCCTGGAAGCTTTCTCGTACGAGGTCGGAGCGGCGAAGAGGAAGCTCGAAGCGGCCCTCGACGGTGCGCGGGCCACGAAGCTGACCGTGAACGCCGACGGCTCGATCACCTATCCGCCGAGTGGTGAGAAGGGCGAGGACGGCAAGGTTCCCGAGGGCGGCACGGTGAGCGGCCTGACTGATGGCACTGCCGCCGCAGTGGGCCGTCAGGCGGCCAACGTCGACCCGAACCCCAATCACCGCCTCGCGCAGGATTACGCGGACCAGATCGCGGGAGCCCTCAGGGAGGCGACCGAGGCCGACGAGAAGTGGGCGCCGAAGCTGCGGGCGTTGAAGGCGGACGACGACCTGACCGTCTCCGACAAGGACTGGGCCGACGCCGACTCGGACTCGAGGGGCGTGAGCGAAGCGGGCAAGAAGTACCTCGACTCGCTGCCGCAGCCTCCCAAGGACGGCAGCCCGAAGGCCAACGCGGAGTGGTGGCAGGGGCTCACCGCGGAGGAACGGGCCGCTTGGACTTCGATGCGGCCGGACGCCGTGGGCGCGCTCGACGGGCTGCCCGCCACGGTTCGGGACGAGGCGAACCGGACGGTCCTCGCCGAGGCACACGGTGTCGCACAAGGTCAGTACGACGCCTGGCTGAAGAAGCACCCGGAGCCCGAGCGGTTCCAGACCTACATCGACCCCTACACCGGGACGGTGATGAAGGGCGTCAACGTCGAAACCCAGGCGTGGAAGGACTGGGAGAAGGCGCGGGAAAGCGCTCACACATCACTCGACGGCATGAACGCGATCCAGACCCGCTTCGATGAGACCGGTACCAATGGCCTGCCCGAGGCGTACTTGCTCGGTTTCAGCACCGAAGGGGACGGTCGTGCCATCATCGCCAACGGGAATCCGGACACGGCGGACCACCAAGCCGTCTACGTTCCCGGAACGACGTCGGAGCTGGGAAACATCGACGGGAACATCAACCGGATGGTCAAGGTCTGGCACACGGCCCATGACGAAGCCGACGGGAAATCCGTCTCCACCATCACCTGGCTCGGCTATGACGCACCGGACAGCGTCGTCAAGGATGCGCCGTTCGCGCACTACGCGTACGACGGCGCGCCGGCGTTCAACCGGTTCCTCGATGGGCTGGACGCATCGCATTCCGGCGCTTCGGAACCGCACCGCACGGTGATCGCTCACTCGTACGGATCAACCCTCGTCGGCGCCGCAGCCGAGACGGGAAACGTCAACGCGGACGATATCGTCTTCGCGGGCAGCCCCGGCGTCAGGGTGTCCGGTGCCGACGAGCTGGACGTCCCGGAAGGGCACGTGTGGAACGAGGAGGCCGATGGAGACCCGGTTCCGGACATCGGCCGCTGGGGGCACGGAGGGGACGGCTTCATCATTCCCAGCGATCCGGAGTTCGGGGCCAACCAGATGACCACGGACACGGAAGGGCACAGCGGCTACTGGGACGAGCACTCCAAGAGCCTGCGGAATCAGGCCCTGGTCGTAGTCGGGAAGGGCGATGACGTGGCGCTGAAGCCGCCGCCCGACCCGTGGGCGCACGTGAAGTAGGAGCGATGTCCGGGGCACTGCCGTGATGACCGGCCCGAAGAAGTAAGGCTTGCCGACGTGAAGACCAAGCTGAGCGCCTCCGCGCTCGCCGTACCCCTCGCACTGATCACACTCTCGGGATGCAGCATGACTGACGACTCGGGCGCCGACGAAACCTCCTCGGTCGGTACGAGCACTTCGAAGGACGCCTCCGACGCGATGCAGAAGGTGTCCAGCGGCATCTACGACCTGATCGGGATCAAGGGCAAGGCGTCCGACAGCCGTCCGGGAGTCATGGACTGCCCGGGCAAGGACACGAAGACGTACTTTCGCATCTTCCACCCGTGGAGCTTTTACCCGGCCTCGGCAAGCGACCTCGACGAGGCGATGACGCGCCTCAAGACGGAGTTGCCGAAGCACGGCTGGAAGATCACCGAATACGGGCCCGACACCAGCAAGAACAAGAACATCAATCTGACCGCGGACAACGACGGGAAGAAGGTCGGCGTCAATATCGTCCAGATGGCGAAGAACGACCCGCCGAAGCTGAGTCTCACCGTGGTGTCGGGCTGCTACAAGGTCCCGGACGGCGAGACGGTCGAGCGCTTCTGAGCCGAGTGCTTCTGAGAGGTCCCGGGCCGGGCGGGCGTCAGCCGTCGTGGACGACCGTGATGAGGCGTTCGGGGCCCGGGTCCTCCAGTTCGTCCAGGACGGCCGTGGCCAGGTCCTCGGCGCTGATCCACGAGCGGCCGTCGGGCGCGGTGAGCAGGGTGTCGGCGCCGCGCCGGTAGCGGCCGGTGCGCTCACCGGGGGCGAGCAGGGCCGGCGGGCAGAGGTAGACCCAGTCTGTGTACGGGTGGTCCTGGCAGGCCCGCAGCTGGGCGATCCCGGCGAGCGCGACAGGGCGTATCGCGGCGGGCACGTAGGCGGGGTCGTCGGCGACCAGCCGTCCGGGTGCGCCAGGGCTGCGCAGCGCCCCGGCCCCGCCGACCACCAGGACGCGCACCCCGAGCCGTGCGGCGGCGTCCAGCACCGTACGGGTCGCCCCGACCAGGAAGTCCTGGTCGACCGGCTCCGTCCGGACGGTCAGCACCACGGCGTCCGCCGGGCCGTGCGCGGCCGGGCCCGCCAGCGCCCGGCGCACGGCCGGCGGGTCGGTCGCGTCGACCGCGAGCGGCGTCACGGCCGGGCGGCCGTCCGCCGGCCTGCGGGACAGGGCGAGCACTCGATGCCCGCGCGCCGCGGCCTCCGTGATCACCCGGCTGCCGACCATGCCGGTGGCGCCGAGCACGGCGAGGGTCAGGGGCCGGCGGGTCATGTCCGTCGTCATCGCGGGTGTCCTTCGTGCAGTGCTTCTCGGGATGTCCCGCCGGGTGTCGCGCGGGGTGTCGCGGGGGGTGCTTCTCGGGGTGTCGCGCGGGGTGCCGCGGCCGTCCGCGGGTGCGGCGCCGGGGGCCGGCGGCCGGGCCGGGCGGGGGGTGTCAGCTGCGCGGCGAGCAGCGCGGCCAGGGCGAGGACGAAGCCGAAGGTCTGCGTCAGGCTCAGCGACTCGCCCAGCGCGACGCCCACGACCGCCGCGACCAGCGGGGACAGCAGCACCAGCGGGGCGGACGCGCCGACCGGCAGCTTCCCGATCCCGCGGAACCACACCGTGTACGCGATCAGGCCGCCCATGCTGCCGAGCCACAGGTAGCCGCCCGCCGCCGCGCCGTCGATCCGCTGCGGCACCCCCTCGACCGTGAGGGTGAGCGGGAGCAACATCAGTCCGCCCGACGTCAGTTGCCAGCCGGCCAGGGCCATCGGACCGACGCCCTCGGGACGGCCCCAGCGTTTGGTGAGGACGACCCCGGCGGCCATGGTGGCCGTTCCGCCGAGTCCGGCGAGCACGCCGGTGACGTCCAGCCGGGCGCCCGGCCCGAGCACGACGAGAGCGACGCCCGCCATGCCCAGCACGCCCCAGGCCAGGCGCCAGAGCGTCGGCCGGTCGTGCAGCACCGCCACGGCCAGCGCGGCGACCAGCAGCGGCTGGGCCGCGCCGAGCGTGGCCGCGACACCGCCGGGGAGCCGTTCGGCCGCGAGGAACAGCAGCGGGAAGAAGGCGCCGATGTTGAGCGCGCCGAGGACGGCGGCCTTCCACCACCACTGGCCGCGCGGCAGCACCCGGGTGATCGCCAGCGCGACCAGCCCGGCGGGCAGGGACCGCGTCAGCGAGGCGAACAGCGGATGGCCGGGCGGCAGCAGCTGGGTGGTCACCGCGTAGGTGGTGCCCCAGGAGGCGGGGGCGAGGGCGGTCAGGGCGACGGTCGCCGCCCGCGACGCGGAGGAGGTCCGCGGCGGACCCGGCGACCGCCGGTTCGAGGTGTGCATGCTCCGCAGTCTCAGCCCGGCCCGGCCATGAATCCAAAGCATGCTTTTCATGACAGCGATGAACCCGCACGATGGCCGGATGGACCTCCAGCAGATGCGTTACGTCGTCGCCGTCGCCGAGACCCGCAACTTCACCCGCGCCGCCGAGCGCTGCTCCGTGGTGCAGTCCTCGCTCAGTCACCGGATCGCCGGTCTCGAACGGGAGCTGGGCGTCCGGCTGTTCGCCCGCACCAGCCGCCGGGTCGAGCTGACCGGCGCCGGAGCGGCGTTCCTCGCCGGCGCGCGGGAGTGCCTGGCCGCCGCCGACCGCGCCGCCGCCGACGCGGCCGCCGCAGCGGGCGTGGTGCGCGGCCGGCTCGCGGTCGGCGTGATCGTGACGACGGCCGCCGTCGACGTGCCCGAACTGCTGCGGCGCTACCGCGCCCGGTACCCGGACGTCCGGGTCGTCCTGCGCTCCGACCGCAGCGACCGCCTGGTCGCGGCGATCCGCGACGGCGACCTCGACATCGCCTTCCTCGGGCTGCCCGAGGACGAACCCCCGTCCGGCGTGCGCACGCTCGTGCTCGACCGCGACCAGCACGTCCTGGTGGTGCCGGCCGGGCACCGGCTCGCTGGCGCCGGTCCGCTCGCGCTGCGGGACATCGCCGGGGAGACGTTCGTGGACTTCGTGGGCGGCACGCCCGCCCGCGCCCAGTCCGACCGGGCGTTCGCCGCCGCGGGTCTGGCGCGGGACGTCGCCTACGAGGCGGGCATCGTCGAGCTGATGACCGGGCTGGTGGCGCGCGGGCTCGGCGTCGCGCTGCTGCCGTCGGCGTTCGTCCGGCCGCTGGCCGAGGCCGCTCCGGCACTGGCGCTGGTCCCGGTGGTCGACGGGCCGCGGCGGATCGAGTACCTGGCCTGGAGCCGCTTCAACCCGAGCCCGGCCACCCGGGCGCTGCTCGACGTCCTCGGGGTGCGGGAGGAGGCGTAGCGGCCGCGCACGGCCGAGCGGCCCGGAGGCCGCGCCGGGCGGGGCGCGGTCCGGGCCGCTCGGGGGCCGGGTGGGGGGCCGGGCCCCAGGGAGCGGGCCGGTGGATCAGCAGGCGCCGAGGTCCTGCCAGACACCCCACTCACCGGTGGTGCCGGGCTCCTCGCCCGTCGTCCACCACTTGGCCTTCCAGTTGTGGCCCTTGTACGACACCGTCTGACCGCCGGTGTAGACCGCGCTCTTGCTCCACGCGGCGCCGGTGCACTGGTTGCCGGAGCCGCCGGTGATGGTCAGGGCGTACGTCGCCGAGTGGCTGCCGGAGGCGCTGGTGCCGGTGACCGTGACGGTGTAGGTGCCCGAGGCGGCGGCCGAGGTGGTGGCGAGGGTCAGCGTCGCGGAGCCGCCCGCCGTGACCGAGGACGGGCTGACGGAGGCGGTCACACCCGCCGGGGCGCCGCTCACGCTGAGGTTCACCGTCTGCGCCGAACCGGACGTCACGGCGGTCTTCACCGCGGCCGTCGCGGACTGGCCGGCCGTCACCGTGCCGGAGGCCGAGCCGAGCGAGAGCGAGAAGTCGTTGCCCGGCTGGGTGCTGCCGCCGCCGGTGAAGGGCTCGAAGGTGTGGGAGAAGTCCCAGGTGTTCTGCTGGATGCCCGAGCAGTTGTCCGCCGCCGCGCCGCCCGGGCAACCGCCGTTGTCGCGCTGGAGCGCCCAGAAGGACAGGGTGTTGATGCCCTTGGAGACGGCCCAGTTGTAGACCGTGGCGGCGTTGGCCAGGGTGAAGGTCTCGGCCGGTCCGAAGTCGTCGACGCCGGGCATCTCGGTGACGCCGACCATGTTCCACAGCTGCGCCGAGGTCTTGCTCGGGTAGAGCTGGGTGAGGGTGTTGACCAGGCCCTGGGCGGCGGTCTGGGTGTCCTTCGCCATGTCGTGGGACTGGTTGTCGTAGTAGTCGAACGTCATCAGGTTCACGACGTCGAACCGGGTGCCGTTGCTGACGGCGTTGCGCAGCAGCGCCTTGCCGTTGTCGGCCAGGCCCTGCGTGGTCGTCGGCAGGGTGTACGAGAACTGCACCGTGCGTCCGTTGGCCGCCGCCCAGTCCTGGACCAGCTTGATGGCCTTGTTGCGGCGGTCGATGCCCGCGGTGTTGTCCAGCGAGTCGACCTCGATGTCCATGTCGAGCCGCGAGATGTCGTAGGTCGTGATGACCTTCTCGTACGCGGCGGCGATCTGCTGGACGTCGGTGCAGCTGTCGGCGATCTCGGTGCCGGTGGTGTCGGCCGTGTAGCCGCCGAACGACGGGATCACGTCGCCGCCGCCCGCCTGGATCGTCTTGATGTCGCTGCCGAAGGTCGACGCGGCGATCGGCATGCCGGTGTCGCCGTTCCAGTACGGGGTGCAGGAGCCCTTCGAGGCGGTCTGGAGGAACGCCATCGTCAGGTGCTTGGCCCCGGACTGGGCGGCCAGCGCGGCCGGGCTCTCGCCCGTCCAGGCCTCGAAGTAGGGGGCGAAGACGTGGGCGGGCAGCGGCGTCGCCGCCTGGGCGCTGCCGGTGGCCGAGAGCGCGAGGCCCACCGAGGCGGCCGTGGTGACGGCCGCGGTGAGCGCCGCGCGCAAGGAACGCATGAGTCTCATGTCTGTCCCGGTGTGAGAGGTGGGGGAACGTCGATTGCCGTGCACAGGGCGGGCGTTGAGCCGTATGGGATAGTGCGCTCGCACACCGGGCGGGTCAATGGTCTGGACCAAGAAGGGACTAGACCAATTTTCGCCTCGTGGGGGACATCGGCCTGCGCAGGGCCCTGGAATTGGACTGGACCACGCGCCAGGAATTTCGGCGCGGCGCGCTCAGCGCCCCGCGAGGAACGCGGCGCCCAGCGCCCGCAGCCGCTCGTGCACGCCGTCGTACGCCCGCGCCGCGCCGAGCAGACGCTTGGGGAGCTTGGCGACCATCGTGTACTGGGTGTCGCACACGTTGGCCGCCGGAGCCAGACCGGCCTGGCTCACCAACTGGTAGGCGTCCAGCCGGTCGAGGTCGAGCAGGTCCGCCGTCCAGCCCACCAGATCGTGCTGGCTGATCCGGAACGCGTCCTCCAGCGGGCGCGCGTGGCCGGTGCTCAGCAGGAAGTCGTCGTTCTCCAGGCGCGGCACGGCGGGCGCGCCGCCCTTGACGAGATCGACCGCCACCACCGTGTTCATCGCGGTCTCCACGGCCGTCCCGCACACCTCGCCCTCGCCCTGCCGGGCGTGCCCGTCCCCGATCGCGAGCATCGCGCCCGCCACGTTGACCGGGAAGTACACGGTGGTCCCGGCCCGAAGCTCGGGGGTGTCCATGTTGCCGCCGTGCACCCCCGGGGAGATCGACATCAGCCGCTCGCCCGCGGCCGGGGCCACTCCCACCGTGCCGTGCATCGGGTCGAGCGGCAGATCCACCGCGAAGTCGCCGCGGGTGGCCTCGAACCGGCAGGTGCCCGCCTCGGCGTCGAGGGCGTAGACCCACACCCGCTCCTCCAGCGCGGGATGCAGCATCGCCGTGGTGTGCGTGGCCGTCAACGCCCCGAAGTGCGGGAACGTGCTGGACACACCCCAGTCGCGGGCCGGCGCGATGTCCACGAAGTGCACCGCGAGCACGTCACCGGGCTCGGCCCCGGCCACCGCGATCGGACCGGTGACCGGGTTCAGGTACGGGAACGCGCACACCTGACTCGGCAGATCGGCCGGCCCGCGCACCCGGCCGCCGAAGCAGTCCTCCGTGAACAACTCCACGACGCTGCCGGGCCGCACCGTCACCACCGGCGTGCCGCCGCCGAAGGCATAGGCGTAACGGGCGGGATCGGCGGGGACGTTGATCACCTGGACGGGCGCGGTCATGGAGGGCTCCTGTTCGGCGGGACGACTGCGGGACGGCTGGAGTACGACGGCGGGACGACTGGGGGACGGCTGTGGTGCGGGGAAGGTGTGGACGAGGGGGCGCGGCGGGTCAGCCGTCGGCCGGCCGGGCGGGCGACGGCTCGTCCGTGGCCTCCACCGCGGCCAGGTGCGGACGGCGGCCGGTCAGCAGCAGCCCCGCGAGCACCACGAGCCCGACGCCGAGCCAGACGAACCCCAGCCGCTGCGCGGCGATGTCGGCGTTGACGACGACGTACGCCAGGATCGCGAAGCCGATGGCCGGAGCGATCAGATGCCGCCAGTAGTCCCTGCTGCGCCGACGGATCAGATAGTGCACGACCACGGACACGTGCAGCACCAGAAAGGTCGTCAGCGCACCGAAGTTGACGAGACTGCTCAGCAACGTCACCCCGTCAGAACGGGAGTTCATGTACAGCCCCAGCCCGAGCGAGACGGCGGCGGTGAGCAGCGTGGCGTTGACCGGCACCCGGTGCCTTGGGTGAACCCGCGCCAAAAAGCTCGGCAGTTGACGGTCTCGGGCCATCGCGTACAGCAGCCGGGACGTCGCGGCCTGCGCCACCAGCGAGTTGGCGAACCCCCACGCCACCGCGGTGGCCGCCGCGGTCAGGGTGGCCAGCCACTCGCCCGAGGCCGCCCGGGCGGCGTCGTAGAAGGCCGTGCCGCCGGGGTCGCCCTCCCGGACGAGCCGGTCCGGGTCGGGCACCAGCAGCGAGGCCAGCCAGGTCTGGACGACGAACAGCGCGCCGGCCAGCAGCAGCGCGGCCACCATCGAACGGCCGATGGCGCGCGCGGAGTCCCGGTTCTCCTCCGCCAGCGTCGAGATGCCGTCGAACCCGAGGAAGCTCAGCACGGCGACCGAGACGGCGCCGAAGACCAGCGACCAGGAGAAGGTGGCGCCGTCGTAGACCGGCGTGAAGTCGAAGCCGCGGCCCTTTCCCTGCGCCAGCGCGATCACGCCGACCACCAGGAAGACGGCCAGCACGGCGAGTTCGGCGAGCAGCATCACCTTGTTGACCCGCGCGGTCATCCGGATCCCGGAGTAGTTCACCGCCGTGTTGAGCACCACGAAACCGGCCAGCCACAGCCACACGGGCACCGCCGGCACCAGCGCGTTCATCGCGATCCCGGCGATCAGGTACAACAGGCCCGGCACCAGCACGTAATCGAGCAGGATCATCCAGCCGGCCAGGAACCCGACCGGAGCGGCGATGCCCCGGCCGGCGTACGCGTAGACCGAGCCGGACATCGGGAACGCCCGCGCCATCTGCGCGTACGACAGCGCCGTGAACATCATGGCCACCATGCCCACCGCGTAGGTCAGCGCGACCATGCCGCCGGAACTCTGGTAGACGCTGCCGAAGATGCCGAACGGCGCGATCGGCACCATGAAGACCAGGCCGTAGACCAGCAGGTCCCGGAAGGTCAGCGAGCGGCGCAGTTCCTGCCGGTAGCCGTAGCCCTGGAGCGCGCCGGAAGCCGGTTCGTCGGTCATCACGTTCTCCTCACTGGAGTCACCCGCACCGCGCAGGAGAGCGTACGGCCCGGGACCGGGGTCCGGCAGTGGCGCGCGAGGACGACCGAGGAGGACGGAAGAGGGCCGAGGACGACGGAGGAGGACGGAAGAGGACCGAGGGGGACAGCGCACGGACGGGCCGATCCGCGCCACGCCCGTAACCCCGGCGGGGCCCGGCACGTTATCGGTCTGTCGTACGGCGTCTCATACCAGAGCGGGACGCTTCCCGGGGGATTTCGTCAACTGCCCGCCGCCCGCGTCGGGTCGCTGACTACCGTGAGTGTCCGTCGGACGACGTAGCGCCGCATCGCCTGCGGCCGGTCGGCCCGGCACCAGCGATGGCGCACGCCCGCCCGCGCCCCCGCGCGAGCACCCAGGCCCGACGGACCCGTACGAGGAACAGATGTCTCACCTCCGCCCACCGGCCGCCCGCGCAGACCGCCGTGAGGGCGGACGGCACGGACGGCCGGTGGCCCGCACCGCCCCCTCGCTGCCCGAACCCCGCCTCCGCCCCCAACTGCTGCGCCTGGCCGTGCTGCCGCCCACCGCGGTCGCCCTCTGCGCCGTCGCCGCCGTGCTGTTCACCGTGCGGACCACCGGCGCGCGCACCGGACCCGCCCTGTACGCGGTCCTCGCCGGGGCCGCGTCGGTGGCGTTCGCGGGCATCGTCATCGCCGCGGTCGCCGCCGGCCGCGCCGCCCGGTCCGTGCACGTACGGCTCGACGCGCTGCGCGACGCCACCACGCGCCGCGAGGCCGCACTGCACGCCCTCGTCGACGCGCTGCGGCACGGCGGGGGAGTGCCGCCGCGCACGTCGCGCGGCGGCCCGCCGGACGACGCCGACGAGTTCGAACTCCTCGCCGCCGACCTCTCCCGCGCCCATGACGGGGCCGTCGCCGCCGTCGTCCAGGCCGCCCAGCTCTCCAGCCAGGCCGGCAGCGAACAGAAACTCGAGGTCTTCCTCAACCTCGCCCGGCGGCTCCAGTCCCTGGTGCACCGGGAGATCTCCACCCTGGACGAGCTGGAGAACGAGATCGAGGACCCCGACCTGCTCAAGGGCCTCTTCCACGTCGACCACCTCGCCACCCGGATCCGCCGCCACGCCGAGAACCTCGCCGTCCTCGGCGGCGCCGTCTCCCGCCGCCAGTGGAGCAATCCGGTCCCCATGACCGAGGTGCTGCGCTCCGCCATCGCCGAGGTCGAGCAGTACTCGCGGGTCAAACTCGTCCCGCCCGTCGACGGACGGCTGCGCGGGCACGCCGTCGCCGACGTCATCCACCTGCTCGCCGAACTCGTTGAGAACGCCACGGTGTTCTCCGCCCCGCACACCCAAGTCCTGCTGCGCGCCGGCCTCGTCACCTCCGGGCTCGCCGTCGAGGTCGAGGACCGGGGCCTGGGCATGCCGGTCGGCGAGCAGGTCAGGATGAACGCCCTGCTCGCCGACCCGGACCAGGTCAACGTCGCCAGCCTGCTCGCCGACGGCCGGATCGGGCTGTTCGTGGTCTCCCAGCTCGCCCGCCGGCACGGCATCACCGTTCGCCTCCAGACGAACATCTACGGCGGTGTGCAGGCCGTCCTGGTGGTGCCGCAGGCACTGCTGGGCGCCGAGCCGGTGGCGTTCCCGGAGAGCGCCCCGGGCACGGCGCCGGCCCGCCGCCCCGCGCAGGCGCTCCCGCCGGCCCACGAACCGCACACCCCCACGCAAGCGGCTCCCCGCCCGCCCGAGTCGCCGGCCCCGACCCGCCTACCCGAGCCGCCCGTCCCGACCCGCGTACCCGAGCCGCCCCAGCCGCCCTACGCGACCGAATGGCCGAGCCCGGCCCGAGCGACCGACCTGTCCGGAGGGTCCTACGCGGCCCAGCCGCCGGGGACGTCCTACGCCTCCGGGACACCGGCCGCGACCCACGCCTCCGAGCCGTCCGGGACACCCCACGCGACCGAGCCGCCGGATCCGGCCCAGGTGACCGAGCCGTCCGGATCGGCCTACGCGACCGCGCCGTCAGGGCCGGTCCACGGGACCGAGCCGTCCGAGCCGCTCGGAGTGTCGTCCTCCGCGCCCGAGGCGCCGTACCCCGCCCAGTTCCCCGGCCCCTCCGGCCCCGCCGCCGCGCCGGAGCCGTCACGTCCGTCGGGTCTCTCCGGCGCGGCCGCCTCCCCCGGGAACTTCGCCCCCGCACCCCCGTCCGGGCCGACCGGTACGTCCGGTCTCCCGGCGGACGGTGCGGCGGGGACGGACGTACACCCGGCAAACGGTGCGGCCGGGACGGACGTACACCCGGCGGACGGTGCGGCCGGGACCGACGTACGACCGCCGGACGGCGCACGTGCCGGTGCCGCGCCCGCGCCGCTGCCCCGGCGCGGGGACCGGGAGGGCCGGGCGAACCCGGCGGAGGCGCTGCCCGGGATCCGGCCGGGCGACCGGGCCGCCGTCGCCGCGCACGAGGGCGTCGTGCCCGCCCCCCGCGCCGCCGTCGTACGCGGCACCATGGAGCGGCCCCTGCTGCCCCGCCGCCGCGCCCAGGAGCACATCGCCCCGCAACTGCGCGGCGGCCCCGCACCCCGCCAGGACAGCGAGCACACCGCCGGCCACGACCCCGGTCTGATGGCCGCCTTCCAGCGCGGGATCGGGCTCGCCGAGGCCGCCGAGCGCCGCCGCGACCCCGACCGGCCCGAGCCGTTCCCGCCGAGCGCCCCCGACACCCCGCACGCGGCGCCCGCACCCGACCCCGCGCCCCGGCCCGACGGGAGCGCGTCCGCCGGATGACCAGCCCGCCCCCCGCCCCTACCCGAACACCCGCCCCCACCCCCGACCTCACCCCCACCCGCGCTCCCGCAGAGCCTCGTACCCCAAGGAGTCGATCCACCATGGCGAGCGACGCGCCGACCGGCCATGTTTCCGACCTCGACTGGCTGATGAGCGGCCTCGTGCAGCGCGTACCGCACACCACCAGCGCCGTCCTGCTGTCCTGCGACGGACTGGTGAAGTCCGTGCACGGCCTGGACGCCGACAGCGCCGACCACATGGCGGCGCTGGCCTCCGGCCTGTACTCCCTCGGCCGCAGCGCCGGCGTCCGCTTCGGCGACGGCGGCGACGTACGGCAGGTCGTCGTCGAACTCGACTCGACCCTGCTGTTCGTCACCACCGCGGGCTCCGGCACCTGTCTGGCCGTGCTCGCCGGCCGTGAGGCCGACGCCGCGGTGCTCGGCTACGAGATGGCGATGCTGGTCAAGAGCGTCCGCCCCTACCTCGTGACCGCCCCCCGCCAGCACACCGCCGACCACCCGGCGCTGCGGCCTTGAGCGCGTCGTCGGCCGGCGACGGGCCCTGGCTCGACGACGCGGCCGGACGGCTGGTGCGCCCCTTCACGGTCAGCAACGGCCGCACCCGGCCCACCGTCGCGCTCGACCTCATGACGCAGGTGATGGCCACCGGCGTGACGCCCCTCGGATACCTCGGCCCCGAGCACGTCCAGGCGCTCGACCTGTGCCTCGGGCCGGTCTCGGTGGCCGAGGTCGCCGCCCAGCTGAAACTGCCCGCGGCGGTGGCCAAGGTGCTGCTGTCCGACCTCGTCGACTGCGGCGCGCTGACCGCCAAGCCCCCCGAGTTCCACCACCACCCCACCGACCGGGCCCTTCTGGAGGCAGTGCTCGATGGACTACGACGACAGCTCTGACTACGCCGCCGGCCCCGACCACCCAGGCCGCTCCGACCACCCAGGCCGCTCCGACCACCAGGGCCGCTCCGACCCCTTCCCGACCGCGCTGAAGATCCTGGTGGCGGGCGGGTTCGGCGTGGGCAAGACCACCTTCGTCGGCGCCGTGAGCGAGATCGCGCCGCTCAGCACCGAGGAACTGCTCACCACGGCCGGCGCGGACACGGACAACCTCGACGGCGTCGAGAACAAGGTCGAGACGACCGTCGCCATGGACTTCGGCCGCATCACCCTCGACCCGCGCCATGTGCTCTACCTGTTCGGCACGCCCGGCCAAGAGCGGTTCTGGTTCATGTGGGACGAACTGTCCGAGGGCGCCCTCGGCGCGGTGATCCTCGCCGACACCCGCCGCCTGACGGAGTGCTTCGCCGCCGTCGACTTCTTCGAACAGCGCGGGCTCTCCTTCATCATCGCCGTCAACGAGTTCGACGGCGCCCACCGCTACGACCCCGAGGAGGTCCGCGCCGCCCTCGACCTCGCCCCGGACACCCCGGTCGTGCGCTGCGACGCCCGCATCTCCAGCTCAGGCGTCCAGACCCTGCTGACCCTGGTACGGCACCTCCTCGCCCAGGCCCCCGCCCCCGCACCCACCCACGGAGCCCGTACATGACACACCCGCACAGCGTCGGAGTCCGGCCATGAGCTACGACCCGCCGCGCCCGGCCGGTCGCCTGCTGCTCACCCCCGAGGACGACGAGGCGCCCGCCCGCACCGCACGCCTGCGGGAGCTGGGCCTCGGGGAGCGCCCCGAACCGGCCCTCGACGCCTTCGCGGACCACCTCGCCGAGCTGACCGGAGCGCCGTACGCGATGGTCAACTTCCTGGACGAGAACCGGCAGTTCTTCGCCGGTCTGCACCGGCCCGAGCGCGACGTCCTGAACGTCGACACCGCCGCCCCGGTCGCCGCCGGCGCGGGCGAGCGGGTCAAACGCGAGGTGGGCCGCTGCCTGGAGCGCGGTCACGGCTTCTGCCCGTACGTCCTGGCGCGGCGCAAGGCCCTGGTGCTGGAGGACGTCCGCGACTACCCCCGGTTCGCGGGCAACCCGGTCGTGGACGAGTACGGCATCCGCTCCTACCTCGGCGCGCCCCTCGTCGACAGCACGCACATGGTGCTGGGCACGGTGTGCGTGGTGGCCATGGAGCCGCGGCCGTGGGGCCGCGCGGGCCTGGACGCCATCAAGACGGCCGCGGCGGACCTCGCCCCGCGGCTGGAGCTGCGCGGACCGGGGGGCCTGCGCCGCTGAACCCGCCGTGACTCCAGTCGGGTGGCGTGAAGCAAAGCTGTGGCCGCGCTTAAGAAAGTCTCGATGGACCAGCGCGCCGGTGTACGGCAGATTGCAGATCGAATCCACCCCCCACCCCGGATGCGGGTCTGTTCGGCATGCCTGGACCCGGGGCCCGAACCACAGGAGCCGTAGCGTTGAAGGCGCTGGTCAAGGAGAAGGCGGAACCCGGGCTGTGGCTCGCGGACGTGCCCGAGCCCGCCGTCGGACCCGGTGACGTACTGATCAAGGTCCTGCGGACCGGCATCTGCGGCACCGACCTGCACATCCGGGCCTGGGACGGCTGGGCGCGGCAGGCCATCGAGACGCCGCTCGTGATCGGCCACGAGTTCGTCGGCGAGGTCGTCGCCACCGGCCGCGACGTCACCGAGATCAAGGCCGGCGACCGGGTCAGCGGCGAAGGCCACCTGGTGTGCGGCAAGTGCCGCAACTGCCTGGCCGGCCGCCGCCACCTGTGCCGCTCCACCGTGGGCCTCGGCGTGGGCCGCGACGGCGCGTTCGCCGAGTACGTCGCCCTGCCCGCCGCCAACGTGTGGGTGCACCGCGTCCCGGTCGACCTCGACATCGCCGCGATCTTCGACCCGTTCGGCAACGCGGTGCACACCGCGCTGTCCTTCCCGCTGGTCGGCGAGGACGTGCTGATCACCGGCGCCGGCCCGATCGGGCTGATGGCCGCCGCGGTGGCCCGGCACGCGGGCGCGCGCAACGTCGTGATCACCGACGTGAGCGAGGAGCGCCTGGAGCTCGCCCGCAAGATCGGCGTCAGCCTGGCCCTGAACGTCGCCGGCACCACCATCGCCGAGGGCCAGCGGGTGCTCGGCCTGCGCGAGGGCTTCGACGTCGGCCTGGAGATGTCCGGCCGCCCCGAGGCCATGCGCGACATGATCGCCAACATGACGCACGGCGGCCGCATCGCCGTACTCGGCCTGCCCGCCGAGGAGTTCGCCGTCGACTGGGCCCGTGTCGTCACCTCGATGATCACCATCAAGGGCATCTACGGCCGGGAGATGTTCGAGACCTGGTACGCCATGTCGGTGCTGCTGGAGGGCGGCCTCGACCTGGCGCCGGTCATCACCGGCCGGTACGGCTACGCCGACTTCGAGGCGGCCTTCGACGACGCCGCCAGCGGCAAGGGCGGCAAGGTCATCCTCGACTGGACCGCGTGACCCACCCCAGCGCAAGCATCCCAGGAGCTATTCACATGTTCGACTCCGTGCGCGACGACCTGCGCGCCACCCTCGACGAGATCCGCGCCGCCGGCCTGCACAAGCCCGAGCGCGTCATCGGCACCCCGCAGTCCGCGACCGTCGCCGTCACCGCCGGCGGCCGCCCCGGCGAGGTCCTCAACTTCTGCGCCAACAACTACCTGGGCCTGGCCGACCACCCCGAGGTCGTCGCCGCCGCCCACGCGGCCCTCGACCGCTGGGGCTACGGCATGGCCTCCGTGCGCTTCATCTGCGGCACCCAGGAGGTGCACAAGGAGCTGGAGGCGCGCCTGTCGGCCTTCCTCGGCCAGGAGGACACGATCCTCTACTCCTCCTGCTTCGACGCCAACGGCGGCGTCTTCGAGACCCTGCTCGGCCCCGAGGACGCGGTGATCTCCGACGCCCTCAACCACGCCTCCATCATCGACGGCATCCGCCTGTCCAAGGCCCGCCGCTTCCGCTACGCCAACCGCGACATGGCCGACCTGGAGCGGCAGCTGAAGGAGGCGGACGAGGCCGGCGCGCGCCGCAAGCTGGTCGTCACCGACGGCGTCTTCTCCATGGACGGCTACGTGGCCCCGCTGGACGAGATCTGCGACCTGGCCGACCGCTACGACGCGATGGTCATGGTCGACGACTCGCACGCCGTCGGCTTCGTCGGCCCCGGCGGCCGCGGCACCCCCGAGCTGCACGGCGTCATGGACCGCGTCGACATCATCACCGGCACCCTGGGCAAGGCGCTCGGCGGCGCCTCCGGCGGCTACGTCGCCGCCCGCGCCGAGATCGTCGCCCTGCTGCGCCAGCGCTCCCGGCCGTACCTGTTCTCCAACACCCTCGCCCCGGTGATCGCGGCCGCCTCCCTGAAGGTGATCGACCTGCTGGAGTCGGCCGACGACCTGCGGGTGCGGCTCGCCGAGAACACCGCGCTGTTCCGGTCCCGGATGACCGAGGCCGGCTTCGACGTCCTCCCCGGCGACCACGCCATCGCGCCGGTGATGATCGGCGACGCCGCCGAGGCCGGCCGGATGGCCGAACTCCTGCTGGAGCGCGGCGTGTACGTGATCGGCTTCTCCTACCCGGTCGTCCCGCAGGGCCAGGCCCGCATCCGCGTCCAGCTCTCCGCGGCCCACTCGGCGGACGACGTGAACCGCGCGGTGGACGCCTTCGTCGCGGCCCGCGCCGAGCTGGAGCGGTGATCGCGGGCCCGACCAGGGCCGATGTCTTGCGATAATCGCTGACATGATCGAAGCGCGGCGGCTGCACATCCTCCGGGCGGTGGCCGACCACCGCACGGTGACCGCTGCCGCCGCCGCGCTGTACCTGACGCCCTCGGCGGTCTCCCAGCAGCTCACCGCGCTGGAGCAGGAGACCGGGCACCGGCTGGTGGAGCGCGGCGCCAAGGGCGTACGGCTCACCCCGGCCGGCGAGATCCTGCTCGGCCACACCCACGCGGTCCTCGCCCAGCTGGAGCGGGCCGAGGCGGAACTCGCGGCCTACGGGTCGGGGGAGGCCGGCACGGTCACCGTCGCCGCCTTCGCCACCGGCATCGCCGAGGTCGTCGCGCCCGCGGTCGCCCGGCTGGCCCGCACGGCGCCCGGCATCCGCATCCGCGTCCAGGACGCCGAGGGCGACGCGAGCCTGCCGATGGTGCTGGACCGGCAGGTCGACGTCGCGGTCGCCGTCGAGTACCGGGGCGCGCCGGCCGCCGACGACCCGCGCCTGACCCACGTCCCGCTGTACGCCGAGCCCTTCGACGCCGTCGTCCCGGTGGCCCACCGCACGGCCGGCGCCGCCGAGGTGCCGCTCGCCGAGCTGGCCAAGGACCCGTGGATCGGCCCGTACCCCGGCAACCCGTGCCACGACGTGGTCGTGCTGGCCTGCGAGAGCGCCGGTTTCCAGCCCCGGCTCGAACACTCCTCCGACGACTTCCGGGCGGTGGTGGCGCTCGCCGCCGCCGAGGTGGGCGTGGCCCTCGTCCCGCGCTCGGCGCTGCGCGGGATGGACCTCACGGGTGTGGTGGTGCGCCCCGTGGACGGCGTCGCGCCCACGCGCCGGGTGTTCGCGGCGGTGCGCCGGGGCGCGGAGGAGCATCCGCTGATCCGCCCGGTGCTGGACGCGCTGGACGAGGTGGCGCGGGGCGGGGCGGCGTAGCGCGCCCGCCGTGGCCGCCGCCGTCGGGGGCGTGCGGTCCGGGGAGGCCGTTGTCAGTGGCAGGGGTTAGCGTGCGGGGCATGCCGGACGCAGAAGACGTACGCCGTGTCGCCCTGTCCCTGCCGGACACGACGGAGAAGACCGCCTGGAACATGCCCACGTTCCGGGTCGCGGGGAAGATGTTCGCCACCGTGCCCGACGACGAGACCTCCATCGCCGTGCGCTGTCCGAAGGAGGAGCGCGAGGAACTGGTCCTGGCGGAGCCGGAGAAGTTCTGGGTCGCCGCCCACGAGGCGCAGTTCGCCTGGGTGCGGGTCCGCCTCGCCGCGCTGGAGGACGAGGGCGAGCTGCGCGACATACTCGCCGACTCCTGGCGCCAGGCGGCCCCGGGCCGGCTGCTGGAGACGTACCCGGAGCTGGGCCTGCCCACCGCGCTCTGACGAACCTCTCGGACGCGGCCGGCGGGCCGTGGCACGATCCGCGGGAATGCGCCGGGCCCGAGGCGGGGTTCGGATGGTTCGGACCTGAGCCCGCGGCCGCGGTCGCGGGGTCGTGGAGTCACAGACGCGCCGGGCGGGGACGGGAGTGAGGCAGGGGTGGGCAGCGAAGGCGGAGCGGGGGACGGGACGGGGACCGGCGACGGGAGGGGAGCGGGGGACGGGTCAGGGGTGGGGGCGGGGATCGGGAGCCGAGTCGATGCCCTGCCCGGAGCAGGGACGGGGGCGGAGGATCTGGAGGACGGCGGGCGGCGGCGGCCGGTCTGGTCGCGGGACTTCGGACTGTTCTTCGTCGCACGGGCCGTCGCCAGGCTCGGCGACACCATGCTGCCCGTCGCGCTCGCGGCGGGCCTGTTGCAGCACGGGTACGGCGCGGGCGCGGTCGGCCTCGCCATGGCCTCCACGGCCGCGGCCTTCGCCGGCCTCGTGGTCTTCGGCGGGGTGATCGCCGACCGGTTCAGCACCCGCAAGCTGATGATCGGCGCCGACCTGGTGCGGCTCGGCACCCAGACCGTGGCCGCCGTGCTCTTCTTCTCCGGCCATGTGGTGCTGTGGGAGATCTGCGTCATCGGCTTCGCCAACGGCGTGGCCGGCGCGGTGTTCCAGCCCGGCGTGGCCAGCACGGTGCCCCGGCTCGCCGCCGACATCCAGGGCGCCAACGGGGCGATACGGATCGCCGAGTCGGCCGCCCAGCTCGCGGGCCCCGCCGTCGCCGGCGTCCTCGTCGGCCTCGCCTCGCCCGGCGGCGTCTTCGCCGCCCACGCCGCGACGTACGCGGTCAGCGCGCTGTGCCTGCTGGTGCTCAGGCTGCCGCCGGCGGCGCGAGGCGGCGGCGCGAGGGCTCACGGCGCCGCCGGTCACGGTGCGCCCGGTCATGGTGCGTCCGCCGCGGGCGCCTTCCGGGCCGATCTGGCCGAGGGCTGGCGGGAGTTCCGGGCCAGGACGTGGCTGTGGGCCGTGATCGCCGTCTGGTGCCTCTACATGATCGCCGTGTGGGGCCCGACCGTCCCGCTGGTGGCCACGGAGGTGGTCCAGCAGCACGGCCCGGGCGCCTACGGCCTGGTCAACTCCGCGCTCGGCGCGGGCACCGTCGTCGGCGGCTTCCTCGCGCTGCGGCTGCGACCCCGACGGATGCTGCGGGCGGGCGCGTTCGCGCTGTTCGCCTTCTTCTGCCTCCCGGCGGCGGTCGGGGCGGGCCTCGGTGTGGGCGCGATGGCGGCGGGCGCGGCCGTGGCCGGAGCCGGGATGTCGTTCTGGGGAGTGATGTGGGCGACCAGCGTCCAGACCCAGGTCCCGCCCGACGTGCTCAACCGCCTGCACGCCTATGACGTGGCGGGCTCCCTCGCCATGATGCCCGTCGGCCAGGCCCTGTCCGGCCCGGCCGCTTCCGCCCTGGGCGCGGAGCACGTCCTGCTGGTGTCCGCGGCGGTCAGCCTCGTCGTACCGGTCGCGCTGCTCGCGGTGCCGGCGATACGGGGGCTGGCGCGGGCGGATGGCGCGGGAGCGCGCGGGGCGGGGATGCGCGGCGCGGGCTCGCGCGGGGCGGGGGCAGCCGCTCCGGACGCCCGGCGCCGGTCGCCTTCGGTCCCCCTCACCGCCCCCGCCCCCGCCCGCTCAGGCCGTCGTTCCGCCGCCGAGGAACCCGGAGATCCGCTCCCGTAGCGTGCGGGCGTCCAGGCCGTGGGCGGCGGTGTGCTCGGCCGCCTGCCCGTAGCGGCGCAGCTCGGCACGGCCCACACCGAGACCGAGGACCCGGTGGGGCACGTCGGCGAGCGCGTCGTTTGCCGCCGCGGTCGACGTACCCGCCAGATACGGTTCGACCAGGACGACGTCCGCTCCCGCCTCCGCCGTGGCCCGGCGCAGCGCGGCCGCGTCGAAGGGCCGTACCGTCGTCGCGTACAGCACGGTGACGTCCAGGCCCTCCGTCGCGGTGAGCACCGTGTCGAGCAGCGGCCCGACGGCGACCACCACTCCCGAACGGCCCTCGCGCACCGGCAGGAAGCGCCCGCCGTCGACCGGGCGCCCCTGCGCGTTGGACTGGAGGGACAGCCGTACGTAGACCTTGTCGTCGCCGGCGGCGACGGCGTGCCGCAGCAGTGTCCCGGCCTCGTCCGGGTGGCCGGGGACGTGCACCGTCCAGCCGTCGAGGGTGTCCAGGAGCGCCACGTCGCCGGGGGCCATGTGGGTGTAGCCGCCGGCGGGCCAGTCGTAGGAGGCGGCGGCGCTGACCAGCACCGCCCCCACGCCCTGGTGCCCGAGATCGAGCTTGACCTGCTCGAACGGCCGCTCGACGAGGAAACTCGCGAAGGTGTGCAGCACCGGCCGCATCCCGGTCAGGGCGAGTCCCGCGCCGGCGCCCACGAGGAGCTGCTCGCGGATGCCGACGTTGATCACCCGGTCGGGATGGCGGCGCAGGGCCTCGGTGAAGCCGTCCTTGCCGATCTCGGCGAGGACGACCGCGACCCGTGGGTCCTCGTCGAGCAGCCGGGAGAGGACGGGAGCGAGACGGTCGCGCATGGTGTCCATGAGGAGGTCCTTTTCCTGGGGCGGGGGAGATCAGGAGTTCTTGGGTTCGACCCGGGCGACGACCACGTGCGGCCGGCCCGGGTGCGGTGCGGTGAACGCGGCGTACAGCGCCGTGTGGTCGCGGCCGTCGACGGTCGCCGCCGACCAGCCGGCGGCCTCGAACCGGGCCGCGATGCCGCCGGGCCGGGCGTGGCTGGCGGAGGAGTTGTCGACGACGACGGCGTGCAGGTTCTCCAGCCCCGTGGGCCCGGCGTAGGCGATGGCCTCGTGGTTGCTGCCCTCGTCCAGCTCGGCGTCCCCGACCAGCGTCCACACCCGGGGCCGGCGCAGCCCCTGGGCGCGCAGTCCCAGGGCGGTGCCGACGGCGATCGGCAGCCCGTGCCCGAGCGACCCGCTGCCGATCTCCACGCCCGGCACCAGGGTGCGGTCCGGGTGGTGACCAAGCGGCGAGTCGTACGCGCCGAAGCGCGCCAGCCACTCCACCGGCACGAAGCCCTTCGCGGCGAGGACCGCGTAGTAGGCCATCGGCCCGTGCCCCTTCGACAGCAGGAAACGGTCCCGCTCGGGGTCCTCCGGCCGCTCGGGGCGGACCCTGAGCACCCGGTCGTAGAGCACCCAGAGCACGTCGAGCGTGGACGTGGCGGCGGGCCCGTGCTTCTCGTCGCCCGTCATGCGGCCCATGAGACGGGACAGGTCGGCGTATCCATGGACGCGTCCGGATTCCTCGGTGATCGTCATGGGACGATCGTGCAACCTCAATCAAACTTGAGGTCAAGGGCGTGCGGTACGCCGCTCCGGCCCGTCCCGGCCTCCGTCCGGGCCGGAAAGGGGTGCGCGACCACCGACCCGAGTGCGGTATTGTTTCCCTGCGCGTTCGGCCAGGGGAAACCCCAGGTCAGACGGGCAACGGGACGTGGCGCAGCTTGGTAGCGCACTTGACTGGGGGTCAAGGGGTCGCAGGTTCAAATCCTGTCGTCCCGACTGGAGACAGTCGCAGATCAGGGCCGGTTTCGGAGCAATCCGAAACCGGCCCTGATCGTTTCCGGGGACCAGTTGGGTACCGGCCTCCTTTGACCCGGATCAGCGGGTGAGGACCGTCGAGCCGGGAAGGGAACGCGGGGCGCGAGGGTCTGACAGTGCGGTGGCACACACCTTGCCGTCTTCGATGTGCGCTGTCTCGCCGATGGCGAGGGCTTGGAGGCTGGTGAGGACCCGTAGCTGTCCCGCCGGCGTCAGTTCGCCGAGGACTCGCATGGTGGGCAGCACGCGTAGGTCGGCCCGTGGGTCGCGGTAGACGAGCTGGGCGACTGCTTCGCGGGTCATCGGTTTGGTGGCCAGCACGTGGGTGATGATCTTCCGGCGGCGCAGCTGCTTGCGGGCGCAGGCCACGCGCTGCAAGGCGGGGAGGCCGTCTGGGGCGCCGAGCAGGACGTCCCGTGCGGCCTGCTCCGGAGTCTGGCCGTCGGACACGGTTCCGGTGGGCAGCATGATGAGGCCGCGGAGATCGGCGACGACGAGCGTGTCCGCGCCCACCGGGATGAGCAGGGAAACACCATGGATCGGGGGCCGCCAGTCCTCGTAGGGGGCCTGCGCGGGCGCAGGGGCGTGCACGGCGTGGGGAAGGAGTGCTGTGATCGTCGGCATCAGGCGCGGCCTGCCGCGGCGGCGGTGATCTGGGCAAGGTGCTCGGGCCGGCTGGTGCCCGGGATCGCTGCGACGTGCTCGCCGCGGGAGAAGAGCCAGTCCAGCGGGGCTTGTACGCCCCTGCGCGCCAGGAGGCCGGCGTCGAAGGGCCGGTAGGCGACGTAGGGAACCTGGGGGTCGATGCGGTGGAGGTAGCACAGCTCCAGCCGGTCCACACCGAGGCGGCGCAGGCTCGCCTCGACGCAGGACCGCAGGTAGACGGGGTGGCCGTGGGGGGCCCACAGACCGGGTGCCGGGCGGGCCATGCCGACCTTCGTGGCGATCAGTACGTGCTCGGGGTAGGGGTGCAGCGCCTCGCGGATCAGGTGTTCCAGGGTGTGGGGGCCGTAGGCGTCCGCGGTGTCGATGTGCGAGATGCCGTGCGTGTCCACGGCTTCGCGGAGCACGGTGAGCGCGGTGTCGTAGTCGGCCGGGTAGCCCCAGACGCCGGGGCCGGTCAGGCGCATGGTGCCGAACCCGAGCCGGGAGACGGACTTGCCCGCGATGGTGATGGTGCCGGCCGGCGGCGCGATGCTCATACGGCGGCCTCCCGCAGGCAGAGGCGGAGCGCCTGCTCGATGGCGTTGGCCTGGCCGGCGGGGTCGCTGGTGACGCGGGGTGTGGGGAACCGCGTCGTCGGCCAGGAGTTCGTGGACGTGCCGGTCCACCAGCTTGCGGTAGCGCGGGTCGTAGTCGTGGCCCTCATCGACCGGGATGTCCGGGTCGAGCACGGTGGCCAGGAGCAGGTGGTACTTGGGCAGCTGCGTCGAGACCAGGAGCCGCAGGCGCTCTTTCTCCCGCCGGTGGAGGTGATCTGCGCGGTACTCGACGGCGGCGTGCAGGTAGGCGAGGGCGTCGAGAGGGGCGCGGTCGGCGAGGACAACCTCGGCGCCCTGCGCGGCGGCGGCGATCTCGTCGGCGATGCCCTGAGCGATGATCCACTCCGTGGACGCGGCGGTGTGCTGGTGCGTCTTCGGCAGGCCGATCCCGGCGGCGCGCCTGGCCAGCCGGCCGATCCGGGCCACGGGGACGCCGTGGCCGCGCAGTTCCCTCTCCCTCCGCTTCAGCAGCGTGGTCTTGCCGGTGGAGTGGGGGCCGAGCACCCCGATCCGGACGGGCGTGGTCACCACAGTGTCGGGTCCTCTTCGGGTTCGGGGGCGCCAGGCAGGCCGGGCGGCACGGCCGCGGCGACGAGCTGGTCCCAGGATGCGTAGCGGGAGGCCATGGCGAGCAGGAGCTGCGCTGTGGCGAAGGCGTCGAACGTGGCGCGGTGCCGCTGCGCGGGCGCCGCGCTCAAGTCCGGCGCGATGTGGCCGATCAGGGCGTCCAGGCTGTACTTCGGCAGGCCGGGGTAGGTGGCCCGGGCCAGGCGGAGCGTGTCGAGCACTCCGGCCGGCCGCCACTGCGGCAGGTGCGCGGACAGCACCCTGTGGTCGACATGCGCGTTGTGCGCGCAGATCCATGACGTGCCCAGCAGTTGGCGGACCTGGCCGGCGATCTCCTCCCAGCCCGGCTCGCCTTCGAGGACCGCGTTGGTCAGGCCGTGGACGCGAGCGGCGAACGGTGTGACGGGGTGACGCGGCCGGGTCAGCCACGCTCCCGCCGTGCTCGTGTCCGGCCGGCCCGCGCGGACGGGCAGGGCGGCGACCTCGACCAGGTCGGGCGGGTTGGCCCCGTTGCCTTCGACGTCGACGACGAGCAGCTCGGGCCAGGAGGAGAAGTTCATGCGCGGGTGGTTCCGTTCTCCGCCTGCCAGCCGATGGGGGCCCGGCCGTGCCGGCGGTGGTGGTGGGGCTTGGCGCGGTCGTGGCACTGGTAGCCGAAGCCGTGCTGGAGGAAGTAGCGCGGCGGCTCGTCCAGTCCCTCGACGATGATGGCGCGCTCGTCGACCTCGACGGGCCCCGTCGCGCCGATAGCCCTGGCCTGCTTCGAGACCTCGGCCGGCTCCGGCCTGGCCCACGCCGACCTGCACCGGGCGATCTGCCCGGGCGGGCAGATGTCACACAGCTCGCGGATGCCGTAGTGGCCGTTGTAGTCGGCCTCGCCGTGGGCGTAGGCCACGCCGCAGGACGTCTTGCGGAACAGCTTCCCCCACTCCTGCACCCCGGTGGCGCCCAGTTCATAGGCGTCCAGGATTCGCTGTTCCGCCTGTTCGGGCATGATCTTGCGTCGGGCCGTGTCCTCGTACGGCGTCGGCAGACCGTGGCTCTCGTAGTACGCCTTGATCTCGTCGCGGAAGAACAGGCCCGTGAAAACGGTGGCGTGCGCGTGCAGGGACAGCTCGCGGGCCCGCTCCACGTGCTCGTCGGAGTCGTTGAGGCCGGGCACGATCGGCCGCCAGTACAGGACGGTGCGGTACCGCTCGGCATGCTCGAACAGGGTGCGCAGGCTGGCCGCGGCGATGGCCGAGTCGACCGGCTCGATCTTCTCGTTGTCGATGCCGGAGTGGGTGACCAGGACGGTCAGCCGCAGGTTCTGGAAGGTGTTGAGGACGCCGCAGTCCTCGGGGGTGACGCGCCAGCGCGTGATGATCAGCACGTGGTTGGTCAGCCCCTGTCCGTCCAGGCGCCGCAGCACGTCGAACAGGTGCGGCTTGACGACGGGCAGCATGGGGTCCGTCGCCCGGTTGAGCAGCTGGATCGGCGTGCGGTGGGCGCGGAAGTAGGGGTGGTCGACGAGCGCGGTCACCGCTTCCTCGTCGCTCATCAGGCGCCTGGGGACCTTCATCTCGAAGTTGTCGAAGAGGTGCCGGACGCAGTAGCCGCACTCCAGCGGGCAGCCGACGATCCAGTTCAGTGACAGGCCCGACTTGCGGTACTCGATCACATCGGCGAGCGCCGGCGTCAGAGCGCTGATCTTGTCGGGCGACAGGATCGGCAGAGCCCGGCCGGGCGGAGCTATGGGGATGGTCATGTGGTCCTCCAGGGCAGGGAAGGGGTCATGCCGAGCGGGGCGGGGTCAGCAGGACGCGGCGGGCGGCGCCGTACCAGGTGCCGAAGTCCCGGCGCGCGGCGTCGGCGTCGTCGGAGGTGTGCACCAGGTTCCGCACCAGCCGCCGTTCCCGGAGAGCGGCCCGGAGGTCGTCGTTTCCCAGGTCGCCGCGGATCGTGCCGGCCGCCGCCCGGCTCGGATCGAAGTCGCCCAGGAGCTCCCGCAGCCGGCGGTGGAGTCCGCCCTCGCCGAAGGCGAGGGCGACCGTGACGGGCTGTCCGGCGTACATCGCGTCCAGGCAGGCCGGGATGTCCCTGCCGGGGAACCAGTCGCGGTCCACCAGCAGATCCCAGTAGTGGACGTGCGCCTGCCACGCCTGCGCAGTCAGGTCCCGCCGGCCGGTGATGGTGACGCCGGCCTCGGCGATGCGGGCGAGCACCGGGTCCACCAGGGAGCGTTCGACGGCGTCCGGCTTGCACAGCACGACCGACCAGCGGGAGAAGTCGATCCCCTCCACCACCTGACCGCTCGGCGGTTTCCGGCTCACTGTTCGCCTCCGGCGTCGGCGCAGGCCGACCAGCGGTGCGAGCAGAGCCAGCGCAGACCCGGATGGAGCGCCTCGAGTACGTCCCGGCTCACCGCGTCCGTCTCCTCGTGCCGGATCTGCCGGTAGATCTCGAACAGGAGAACGGCCTGCTGCCAGTACGCGTCCACGTCCAGGCGCGCGACATCGTCGGCGCGGTACCGGGCCTTGTTCGTACGCAGCAGCTCCTCGTGTTCCAGGACGCGCGTGATGGTGTCGGGGGTGGTCTCCTCCGACATGGCCGGGAACGGGAAGTTGTGCGGGTGGGGCCGCGTGTCCGCCTCGGCCAGCACCTGCTTGACGCGTTCGCTGTTCCTGTCGTTGACGTGCGCCGACCCGATCAGGTGGGTGTACGTCCCCAGTTCCAGGCCGAGCTGCACGGCCGCGTACTCCTGGATCATCGTGAAGCTGAACACGTCGGAGAGCAGGCCGCAGTCCAGGTCGTTGGCCCGCATGGAGCACACCATGTGGAGGCGGCCCTTGCGCGGCAGCAGGTGGAGTCCGGCCAGGCACGCCATGTCGGGGTTGTCGCTGACGGCCAGCTCGGCGGGGGAGAACACGGGGAGGTAGCCCCGCTTGCTGTCCGCCTCGCCGCGCAGCAGTTCCAGGACCCGGTCGAACGGCGAGACCGTGTCGCCGGCGGCCGGCGTGAAGAGGGTGTGGCCGTAGGCGGAGCCGCCGAGGGTGAGGCCGTCGGCGGAGCCGGCTCGCATGGACGGCGCGTAGTAGCCGATCATTTCCAGATCGCGGCGCCCGGCCAAGTACCAGAGAGCCTCAGCGAATTGGAAGACCGGGTTGGCCTTGCGCGCCGCCAGGTAGGGGAGCCTCTGGCGGGGGTCGGGCAGCCGGAAGCCTGCGCCGATCACCTCGCGGGCGTCGTTCCCGCGAGCCGTGATGCGGTGTTCGAAGTCGCCGGCGACCTGCTGGAGCAGAGCCAGGTAGGCGCCTTCGACGCTGCGGAAGGTACGGGGTGTGAGCATGCACGCTCCAGGGGAGGGCGAGTTGTTGGGGAACGATCGGCGTGGGGAGAAGCCAGCGGCAGGCCCTCCCCACCTGCTTGGTCCGGCACCGAGCCGTTGGTTCCGGGTTCGGCTGCCGGGATGTGTGCTCGCCCGCCGCCCGACTGTCGTGTGCGATCCGGCGAACGAGGGAAGCTTCGTGAGCCGTCGGCGCCGTTCCCAGGAGATTGCGACCGGGGCGCGGTGCGGGCTTCGGATCAGACGCCTACGGGGTCGGTCTCCGGGCGGGCCACGAAGGAGGCGTGGATGACCTCGTTGAACCTCTGCTGGATCCGTGCGGGCGAACGCGCTGAGGACGGCCAGACCGATACGGAAGGGACTCCGCCCGGCGCCGTGGCGCTTCGGCTTTCCGGAGAAGCGGGGGAAAGCCGCGCTCTCCCGGCGCCGGGCGGAGGGTCGGGCCGCGGGGGGACACGGCCCGACGCTGGTGACGGGAGGCGTCATTCGTCGTCTCCCATCAGGTCGAGTACGGCGAGGATCGCCAAGGCGTACCGGCGCAGGTAGGAGAGCGCCTCGGCGGCCGCAGTTCGCTCGTCGCAAGGCGAGCAGGTGCCGGAGTTCTCCGGTGGGGCAGACCGACACCTGGTGCGGCACGACCTGCGGGAGCTGGCGGGTGGTCCGGCGGAACAGGTCTGCGGTTCGTGCCGCATCACCCACCGGCAGGGGTAGAGGCGAGCCGAGTTGCGGCTGGGGAAGGGCGAGACCGAGGCGAGCCAGGAGGGCATTCCGCTTCCTGCGTGTGGGGACCAGCGTGGGGCGGTTCAATACCTCGTTGAGGGAGTCGATCAGCTCATCGCCGATCCCCTCGGCAGCCAGAGAACGGGACAGCGGGTAGGCCGGCCTGCGCTTCACCTCGTCCTCGTCAGTGACCGGCCAGCTCAGTAACTCAGCCGCGGCCGGTGCGTTGACGCCGTTCATCAGGGCCTCCCAGCGGCGACGCGGAAGGTGGCCCAGGTGGTGCGGCCGTCGTCACTGACGCCCCATGCACTGGCGAGGACCGAGACCAGGAGCAGGCCGCGTCCGTGCTCGTCCTCGGGGGATGCGGCGCGGAGCCGGGCCGGGGCGGGGCTGCCGTCGGTGACCTCGACGCGGGCCTCCTCCAGGGTGTGTCGCAGCCTCAGGCCGACGGTGCCCTGTCCGTGCTCGACGGCGTTGGCGACCAGCTCTGACACGACGAGCACCACGTCATCCGCCAGGGACTCGGGAACAGAGCAGTACCGCAGGTAAGCCGCAGCGATGCACCGTACCTGCGCGAGGCGCGACCGGTCCGGTGCGATGGCCACCTCGAAGTCGCGCGGCAGCGGCGACCGCTGCCGCGCAGCGGTGGCAACGGCGTTCGGGGTAGGACTCATTGACGGCTTCCGCAGCGTTACTGTCTCCACGGCGTCCACCACGTCGTTCTCTTCCGGATGCATATGGGCGGTGACGTGATGCCGCCCGCCCGGCCAGAGGCGCTGGCAGGTTTCCTGATCGGGGGCAGGCGAGGGACGCATGACACAACTCCTGTTCGGATCGAGCCAGGTGGAGAGAACGGCGCTGCACGGAGCCGACGACTGGCGTGCGAACTGAGTGACGCAGCCGCTACGTTGAGCGAACCGTGATTCCCCGCCGGGGGAAATGCCTACGCGGCCGCCAAGGCCGTCAAAGGCGTCAAAGATCATCTCGGATCCGAGGGGCAGCCCATGGCCCGTGCGCGAAATACCGCCCTCGCCGCACTTCTGCGTGAAGCAGGCTGGTCCCAGCCGCAAGCCGCCGCCGCAGTCGCCCGCGTAGCCGTGGAAAGCGGGGCGCGTGAGCTGGAGGCCATCTCCCGCTCGCACATCGCCATGTGGGTCCAAGGCACACGACCGAGCGGCAGGGCACCCCATATCCTGCGGGAGACGCTGTCCCGCAGACTCGGCCGACGCCTCACCCTGGCCGACCTCGGGCTGGAGGGAGAGCTGAGTGGCACGACCGACAGCGGTTCCGACTGGAGCGTCGACCCTCTGACCGTGCTGGCCGAGCTGGGAAGCGACGATCTGGACATGCACCGACGCAAGCTACTGGCGACCGCGGCATACTCGGCCGCCGGTCTGGCCCTGCCCGCAGCCTCGTGGTGGGCGGCCGCGCCCGCCGCTGCGGCCCGGCGTCCAGCGATTTCTGATCGTCTGGTCACACAGGCCGACATCAACGATGTCCGGGACTTGACGACCTTCTACTCCGCGCGCGATCAACAGCGTGGCGGAGCCTCCGGCCGATCGGCACTGGCAGGCCACCTGCGCGACGAAGCGGTGCCCCTGCTCGGCAGCGGATTCCGCACGGAGCAGGATCGCCGCGACACCTACTCGGCCGTAGCGGAGATGACGTACTTGGCCGGCTGGATGGCCTTCGACGCTTCCGAGCACCGCACCGCTCAGCGCTACCTCACCCTTGCCGCCCGCATTGCGGCCGAAGCGGGTGATGGCCCGCTCGGCGGTCACATCCTGCGCGCCCTGGCACACCAAGCAGTGGACCTCGGGCATCCCCGCCGGGCGCGCGCCCTTGCCGACGCCTCCATGTCCCGAGACCACTACGGCCGGGCCAGCCACCGGGAAAGGGCCCTGCTCGCCATCGTTCACGCCCGAGCTCTCGCAGCCGATGGCGACCGCACCGGTACGCTCGCCGCAGTCAACCGTGCCGAGCGCGACCTTGCGCGCGCCGAAAGCCAAGACGCCCCCAGCCGCGTGGAGTTCTTCCAGGAAGCCTCCCTGGCCCATGAAACCGCCTGCGCCCTGCGCGACATGGGCAGGCCGCAGGAGGCAGAGGCCCACTTCCAGCGCAGCGTCGCCACCCGTCGCCGACAGCAATACGCCCGGACTCACAGCGTGACCCTCGGCTACCTCGGAGCCGTCCAAGTGCAGCAGGGCCACCTCGATGAGGCGTGCGCGACCTGGAACCAGGCGCTCGACACCATGGCCGGTGTCCAGTCCGGCCGCGCACGCGACGTCATCGTCCGCATGCAGAGCGGCCTCTCGCCCGTGCGGCAGCGTGGTGGCCGCCACATCGCAGAACTGGATCGCCGGGCACGAGACATGCTGCGCACCATAGGCTGACCACGCAGCGGGCGGCACCGAGCCGACACCGCACCCGCAACGCCCGGAGAGGAACGAGCGCCGATGGAGACGTACGAGGTCGAGTCGATCGCAACAGTCGTCGGGGGTCACACCCGCGCGCAGGACGACTACCAGGGCGGCGTCGAATCGATCATCCGACTCCACGGCACGTATCCTCTCGAAGCACTCCAGGGAATCGAGGACTTCTCCCACCTGACGGTGACATGGCGCTTCCACTTGGCGCTGCCGGAAGACGTCCAGCTCCACGCACGCAGCCCTCGGGGGAATGCTCACTGGCCGGCGACCGGCACGTTCGTCCATCGCAACCACCGGCGCCCCAACCAACTGGCTGTCAGCTACCCGCGCTTGCTGAAGGTGGAAGGCCGAGACCTCGTGGTCACCGATCTCGACGCCGTGGAGGGGACGCCTGTGCTCGACCTGGCGCCCTACTTCGAGCAGATGGGTCCCCGAGGAGTTGTGCGTCAGCCTGCCTGGGTGGGCGAGATGCTTGATCCGTGCTACTGGTCCGACGCGGCCAGTCGATCTGCGTGAGACGTCGCTTCTTGTGGTGTGAAGGTCCTCGCCAGGTTCGCCACAATCGGTCGCTGTCTGGGTCTTGAGCGACACCGTGCTCGACGCGCTCGCGCTTCGCTCCTTCATCGATCTGCGGCACGTCCAAAGCGGTGAGGGCTTCGGTCGGCGTCATCAGCTACTGATCCCAGGCTTCGATCTCCGCGTCAGCTCGCTATCTCCGGCCACTCCGCGCCTCCGCCAGGCGTGACGGGTTCCGATGCGCGCAGGTGCGCGTCACGGACGCCGGTCGCCGCAGTGTCCGCGTCCCAGGAGCAGGTCAGCAGCATGCCGACGGCCGCGCCGCTGTCCGCGTCGCGCAGCAGAAAGCTGAGGTCCGGGCGGAAGGCGGACCAGCCGAGGAACGCCCGCCATTGCTCCGGCGGCATCGGCACCCCGCCCCAGCGGTCCAGCACGGTCTCGTTGCCGAGGGCGAGGAAGTCGGCGTCGTTGTCCGCCGAGTAGCCCTCCACGACGAGGCCGTCCGGCAGCGGAGCGTCGGCGACGGACGCTCCCAGCGGGTGCCGCAGGTGCGCGTACCAGCGGACGGGCGTCATACCGGCGGCTCGGTAGCAGGCGTGTGCGCCCTCGTTGAGCGCGTTGTTCTGGGCGTCGACGGCGAGCGGCAGCCCCGGGTGATGGAGCGCGTGCAGCGCCTTCGCGCTTGCGATCCCGGCGGCCAGCAGCTCGGCCCCGAGGCCCCGGCGCCGGTACCGCGGATGCACGCCGCCGATGACCGTCACCCGGTGCACGTCCTCGACGTGCTTCTTGTGCGCGGCGGAGGAGTAACCGACCATGCGGTCACCGTCGAGGACACCGACCGTACCGCGCGCGAGGTCGAGCGTGGGGGCGTTGATCTGGTCGGCGGCGTCCTCCGGGGCGATCGGACGGCGGACCAGCTCTGCGGCGTCGACGGTCATGGGCCGACCCCAGGGGCCTCCTCGGCGCACGGTGTTCTTCGGTTTTCGCCGCTGCCGGCGGGGTGCCGTGCGGGACCGGGACGAGGGCTTCGAGTCCGGGCTCCCGGTGGAGCATGATCTACCGGGTGAAGAGGGAAGCGGAGACGGGCGTGGGCGTCGACGGCGCCGAGCTGTGGCACGAGCGGCTGGGATGGGCGTTCGGTCTGCTGGCGAGCGATCCGGCGGAACGTGCCGCGGCGCTGGTCCGCCTGGCCGACGCCGAGAGGAACGCCCAGGGCGCCCTGGACCGGTACCACAGGACGTGGCGCCGGAGGTTCTGGCCGGGACGGCGGGCGGCGCTCCGCAACTACCAGGAGGCCGCGCTGCGTTCGCTTTCCGGTGGGGTGCGGGACCGGCCGGCCGGTGCGGACGTCGGCACGTGGCCGGGTCTTCCCTACGCGCTGCTCTACCTCGAGTGGGAGGCGAGATACCCGCAGGAGTGGACACGGCACGCCAAGGAGTGGGGCACGAAGGAGAGCCTCATCCGGGACATGGCCGTCGCTCACCACGACGAGACGGTCAGAACCAAGCTCGTGGAACTGGTCGAGACCGTCGTCCAGCGGCCGTACCGCTGCAAGGACCGCGCATACGTGCGCGTGGCCCGGGCCGTGGACGGTGACGACCTGCGCGGCAGGCTGGAGGCTGCCTCCCGTTCGGACGATCCGTGGGCGTGCCGCCATGCCGGATACGTCCTCCATCTCCTGGACCGTCCCGAGCTGCCGAATACACGTCACGTCTGGCGCAGCTGGCTGGCGGCGGCGTCGAGCGAGCGGGCACCGACTGGCCCTGCACGGGGGTGAGTTGACGGGCGGTGGCGAGCAGCTCGCCTCCCGGCTGAGCAATGTTCCTTCGGACCCACGCCAGATCGTCACTTGCCGTCATCACCCTTTTGATGCGTTTCCCACGATGTCGAACTGTATGGGTGTGTTGCGCGCCTAGCGTGGATTGCGCACCGTTCCGTCAGGGACGCGACACCGGAGGGGAAATCCGTGATCTCGAAAAGCAAGAGGGCCGTGCGGTCGGCGGCCGTGGCGCTGGCCGCGGCCAGCGCCTTCACACTCGGCATGCCGAGCGGCAACGCCTTCGCCATCGACCACGTCCAGTGCGTCGGCGGGGAGAACTTCCTGAAGATCTGGTCACACCTGGACGGCCGGGACAGCGTCGACTGCTACGCCAACGCCGGGAAGACCGACTTCGGCGGGTGGTGGGTCGACCGGATCTCCACGGGCAACAACGACCTCATCTACTACGACGTCAACGGCGACTCGGTGAAGATCGAGCGCTGGCACGACATCACCTTCCCGAACCGCCCGCCCCGGGTCCGCGCCATCCAGATCCTGTGACGAACGGGCCGGCCTCCGACTGCGGGGGGTGAGTGTGTCCCGGCCGCGCGCCTGCGGGTGCGGCGGCCGGGACACACTCGTGCGCGGGGTGCGGCGACCTCACGGGAGGAGGACGCCGCGTCGGCGCGAGGTCAGCGGCCGTCGCCGAGCGCCGCGACACCGGCCCGGGCGAACTTCTCGTCCAGGTCGCCTGAGGGCGCGCCCGCCACGCCGATGCCCGCGATCGGCGCGCTGCCGTACGCGACCGGCGCGCCGCCCGCCAGGAACAGCGTGCCCGGGATGTCCTTGAGGGTGGGCGCCGACGCCAGGCGCTCGACCAGCTGGGAGGTGGGCGCGTTCCAGGAGACGGCGGTGTACGCCTTCTTGATCGCGGACTCGTAGGACTGCGGACCGGCGCCGTCGCCGCGCAGGGTGACGACGGTGTTGCCGTCGCGGTCCACCACCGCGACGGTCACCCGCTGCCCCTCCTTGCGCGCGGCCTTCAGCGCCGCCTCCGCCGCGTCGGTGGCGGCGTCCACCGTCAGATGGGTGCTGGTGGTCGTGGCCTTGGCCTTCACCGAGGCCACCGCGGCCACGGGCGCGGCGGCCGGGGTGTCGGCGGAGGCGGAGACCGCGCCCGCCACTCCGGCGCCGACCGCCGTGAGCGCCGCCGCCGTGGCGACGACCTTGGATCGGGTGGCGAACTTCCTGGCCTTGTGCTGCATCGCGGGCGACTCCCCATTCGTGTCGCGTCCCCGCTCCCGCGGACCGGCCGGTGCGCCCGGCGGCCCCTGTGCGGGGCCGGTGCGACCGGCGGTCCCTGTGCGCCGGGCGCCGGGGACGCAGCGCTTCCTGCGCTGTGCCTCCAGCCTCGGCCCGGCCACGGCGCGCACCCGTCGTCGTACCGGCTGGTCCCGGCGGGCGGAACGGGTGAGGCCGGGGTCATCCGAACGGTTGACCCCCCGGCCCGCCGCCCGGGTGACAATGGCAGAGCACGCCCGGCCCGCACGGGTACAGCATGCCCGGCCCGTACGGGTAGGGCACGCCCGGCCCGTACGGGTAGGGCACGCCCGGCCCGTACGGGTAGGGCACGCCCGGCCCGTACGGCGCACACCGCAGCCGCTGAGCGCGCCGAGGGCCACCCCCGGGCGGCAGCCATGTCCGTACGCACGTCCCGGCCGGGGAGGAGCAGCCCATGCCGTCCACCAGCCGACCCGCCCCGGACCCCCCGAACGGGGCCGAGGAGGAAGCCCGCCGACCCGTCGGTCACCAGGTGTTCCCGTCGCCGCCCGGCGACGGAGCGGGCCCGCCCGCCCTCGTCATCCACCTCGCCTTCTTCCTGCTGCTCGGCTCCGCCCTGGCCCGCTACGTCCAGCGGCACGGCGACCAGCCGCGGGAGCCCGCCGTCCTGGCCCTGGCCGGCGCGCTCGCCGTGCTGTACGTCGTCGGCCGGCGCACCGCGGCGGGCACGCCCCGGACGACCGCGTCCGCGACCACGCGTGAGGCGGGTCCGGGACGGCCGCCCCTGCCCGCGCTGCTCTGGCTGGGCGCGATCGTGGCGGTCTGGGCGGTGCTGGTCGCCCTCGCGCCCAGCTTCGCCTGGTGCGCCGTACCGCTCTTCTACACCGCCCTGCGCACCCTGCCGACGCGCGCCGCCTACACCCTGGTGGCGTTGTTCACCGCCTTCGTGGTCGTGGCGCAACTGCGGCTGGCCGACCGGGTCGAGGTGGACCTGGTGGTCGGGCCGCCGGCGGTCGCCGTCCTGGCGACCGCGGTCTTCACCCACATGGACCGGCAGGCCGCCCGTCAGTCCGCCCTGATCGACGACCTGGTGCGCACCCGCCGTGAGCTGGCCGCCACCGAACGCCGCGAAGGCACCCTCGCCGAGCGTCAGCGGCTGGCCATGGAGATCCACGACACCCTCGCCCAGAGTCTGTCCAGCCAGCGCATGCTCCTCCAGGCCGCCGAGCGGGTGTGGGTCACCGACCCCGAACGGGCGCGGGCCCACGTCGGCACCGCCGCCGCCATCGCCGAGAGCAGCCTCGCCGAGGCCCGCCGCTTCGTGCACGACCTGGCGCCCGCCGACCTCGCCGAAGGCGGCGGCCTGGAAGCTGCGCTGCGCGGCCTGGCCTCCCGCGAGAGCACGGCCGAACGCACCGTGACCTGCCTGATCGACGGCGCCCCCGGCCCGCTCGGCCTGCCCGACCGGGTGCAGTCCGCGCTGCTGCGCATCGCGCAGGGCGCCCTCGCCAACGTCCGCGAGCACTCCGGCGCCACCCGGGCCGCCCTCACCCTCACCTACCTGGAGGACCAGGTGCGCCTGGACGTCGCCGACAACGGCCGGGGTCTCGACCCGGCCGCCCTGCCGGAGCGCGCCGCCGGGGTCCGCGGGCACGGTCTGCCCGCGATCCGGGCCCGGGTGCGCCAGCTCGGCGGCGCCCTCACCGTCGAGTCCGCACCCGGCGACGGCACCGTCCTGTCCGTCGCCGTCCCGCTCCACCCCGCCGCCCCCAGCACCCCGGAGACCACCGCCCCATGACTCCCGCAGGGACTCCCACCGGGCCGACCGGACCGACCGCGGCATCCGCCGCCGAGCCTGCCGCGTCCGTCGCGTCCGCCGCGCCGGTGCGGCTGGTGCTGTGCGACGACCACGCCGTCGTCCGGGCCGGCCTGCGGGCGCTGCTCGGCAGCGACCCGGGCGTGGCGGTGGTGGGGGAGGCGGACAGCGGCGCGGAGGCCGTCGCGCTCGCCGCGAAACTCGCCCCGGACGTGGTCCTGATGGACCTGCAACTGGGCGCGGGCATGGACGGCGTCGAGGCCACCCGCCGGATCACCGCCGCCTCCGGCGGCTCGGTCCACGTACTGGTCCTGACCACCTACGACACCGACGCCGACATCACCCGCGCCATCGAGGCGGGCGCGACCGGCTACCTGCTCAAGGCCGAGCGCCCCGACGAGCTGTTCACGGCCATCCACAGCGCGGCCGCCGGCCGCACCGCCCTGTCCGCGCCCGTCGCCCACCGGGTGATGGCCCGGATGCGCAGCCCGCGCCCCACCCTCACCGACCGCGAGCGCGACATCCTCGGCCAGCTCTCGCGCGGACTGACCAACCGCGACATCGCCAAGGCGCTCTTCCTGAGCGAGGCGACGGTCAAGACACACCTGGGGCGCATCTACGACAAGCTCGGCGTCGACACCCGCGCGGGCGCCGTCGCCGTCGCCAAGGAGCAGCGCCTGCTGTCGTGAGCGGGGGAGCGGCGCGCGGACGCTAGCGGGCCCGGCCGGGAACGGTGCCGCGGGTCAGGGCCGCGTACAGACCGGCGGCGACCACGAGGCCCACCGGGAGGGCGAGGTCCACACCGCCGAGGGCGGCGGCGACCGGTCCCGTGCAGTACGGGGTGTCCAGGCACAGCGCGGCCGCGGCGGTGCCGCCGAGCAGGGCGACGGCGCCGGCCCGGTTGACGCCGCCGGAGTACCAGAAGGGGCCGCCGGGGCGCTCGTCCATCAGGGCGGGGCCGTCGTAGCGGTTGCGGCGCAGCAGGATGTCGGTGGCGTAGACGGCCATGCTGGGGCCGAGCAGCGCGACGGTCAGTTGCAGCACGTTGTTCACGGTGTCGAGGAAGTTCGACACCAGCAGCGCGTACAGGGTCAGCGAGACGGAGACGGTCCCGTCGACGAGCACGCTGAGGGAGCGGCGGATGCGGACGCCGACGGCCTGGAGCGCGAGCCCGGCGCTGTAGGCGGTCAGCGCGTTGATGGCGATGGTGCCGAGGATCAGGGCGAGCAGGAACACGGGGGTGAACCAGCCGGGGAGGATCTTCTGGAGCGCGCTCTGCGGGTCGGTCATGTCCACCGCGGTCGCGGCGAGCGCGCCCAGCGAGCACACCACGGTGCCCGGCAGGAACCCGCCGAGGGCGGTCCAGCCCACGATCGCCCTCGCGGACGTCGTCCGGGGCAGATAGCGGGAGAAGTCCGCGCTGGTGGTGTACGACAGCGGGCCCGAGGCGACGAGGGCGATCCCGGAGAGGACGACCGCCCACAGATCCGTGCCGTGCGGGGCCTGGTCGGGCACGTAGGTGAAGTCGGTGTGCCCGACCACGCAGACCGCGACGACGAGGAAGACGGCGGTGAGGGCGAGAGTGATCGGGAGGTACAGCCGCATGATCAGGCCGTGGCCGTAGACGCTGATGGTCAGGGTCAGCGCGGCGATGACGACGACCACGGCGCTCTTCACGCCGGTGTTCACCGGTATCCCGGCGTCGCCGACCAGGGAGAACGCGGCGCTCGCCGCCGCGGCGAGGTTCAGGGCGAAGTAGCAGACGGAGATCAGCCAGCCGACGATCGCGTTGTTGACCCGGTTGCCGCGCACCCCGTACATCGCCCGGGTGATCACCTCGCTCGGCGTGCCCGCGGCCGGCCCGGAGACCGCGAGGACGCCGGTGAGCACCCAGAAGGCGTTGCCGACCACGATCACCGCGATCGCCTGCCACAGGTTCAGGCCCATCAGGACCAGCGCGCCGCCGACCACGAGGCTGAGGTAGTTGACGTTGGCGGCCGCCCACACGGAGAACAACTCCCTGGGCCTGCCCCGGCGTTCGGAGTCGGGGATGTGGTCGATGCCATGGGCTTCGACCCGGGCCGTCCGGTCCGGGGAGGGCGGTGCTCCTGGACAGTCGTCGACGTCCGGGTTCGGGTCGGGGGTCGTGGACACCATGGTCCCTCCGCGTGCTGGCGGGCCGCTTGCTTATTGGTCGCACACTCAATAGCATCCGGCGTATGTCGTCAAGCGTCAGTCGCAAGCGAGTTCGTAAAGATCCGGCCACCCGGCGCGCGGAAATCGTCACGGCGGCGGCGGCGATCGCCCTGGCCGAGGGCCTCGAAGCCATCACGCTGCGCCGGATCGGCGAGGAACTCGACGTCCGCCCGGGACTGATCAGCCACTACTTCCCCTCGGCCGACGATCTGGTGGCGGAAGCCTTCGGCAGCGCGGCCGCCGGCGAACTGGACGCCCTGCTCCCGCGCGAGCGGTCCGGCGACACGCCCCTGCGGCATCTGGCCGGTTTCCTGTCCCGCACGGCGGGGGACGACTACGACGCGATCAGCCTTCTGTGGATCAACGCCCGGCACCTGAGCCGCTACCGCCCGGTGCTGCGCGACCGGGTCGCCGAACAGGAGGCCGCCTGGCGCGGCCGTCTGGAGGACCTCGTCCGCGAAGGGGTGACGGCGGGGGAGTTCCGCACGGAGGACCCGCGGCTGGTGGCGATGAAGATCCTGGTGGTCCTGGACGGCCTGGGCGCCCACGCCACCGCCGCCCGCCCCCCGGCCCTCCTGCGCATGCCGGCCACCACGGCGGAACAGGAACTGGCCCTCCCCCCGGGCGCCCTCACCTCCTGAGGGGGACGCCCCCGGAGGCACCCCGTGAGGGGCGCGGGCAGCCGCGTGCTCGCCCTCCACCAACCCGCACGCGACCGAACCCTGAGCGCCCCGCGAGGGGCGCGGGGAACTGCGCGCCCAGCCCCCACCGACCCGCACCCGAGTCGACAACTCAGTCGCCACCCCCCAACCGCTAAAAAGAACACCGCACCACACCCCAAGGAGCCCCCGTGTCCCCCGACCTGATCCTCCTCTCCGCCCGCCTCCTGGACCCCGGCACGGGCCACCTCCTCCCGCACACCGCCCTCGCCTCCCACGACGGCCGCCTCACCCACCTGGGAAGCGACAGCGAGATCCGGCGCCTCGCCACCCCCGCCACCACGGTCATCGACCTCAAGGGCGCCGTGGTCACCCCCGGCTTCACCGACTCCCACATCCACCCCGTCTCCGGCGCCGAACGCACCATGGGCGCCGACCTCTCCGCCTGCCGCGACCTGGACGCCGTACGGGCGGCCCTCGCCGCACACGCCGAGCACCTCGCCCCCGGCGCCTGGCTCCGCGGCTGGGGTCTGGACCCGAACGCCTTCGGCGACCGGCCCGTCGCCGCCTCCTCCCTCGGCCCGGTCCTCGACGGCGTCCCCTTCCTGATCGACCTCTTCGACGGCCACTCCGCCCTGGCCGGCGGCCGCGCCCTGGAACTGGCCGGCGTCACCGGCCCCCGCCGCTTCGAGCAGGCCGCGGAGATCGTCTGCGACGACGCGGGCCGCCCCACCGGGCTCCTCCTGGAGGACGCCGCCTGCGAACTGGTGGAAGCCGCCGCACCCAAGCCCACCGAGGCGGAGGTCCGCGCCCGCACCGCCGAGGTGCTGCGCACCATGGCCGCGGCGGGCCTGACCGGCGGCCACGCCATGGACGCCAACGGCGGCGGCCTCGCCACCCTGGCCGCGCTGGAGGCCGACGGCGCCCTCCCGCTCCGCTTCCGGGTGGCCCCCTGGTGCCAGCCGGGCGCCGACGCCGGAGCGGTCGCCGAGCTGATCCGCCTCCAGGGCACCGGCGGCCGGCTGTGGCGGGTCGCCGGAGTGAAGCTGTTCATGGACGGCACCATCGACAACGGCACCGCCTGGCTGGAACGCCCCGACTGCCACGGCGAGTCCACCCACGCCTTCTGGCCCGACCCCGAGCGGTTCAGCCAGGTGGTCGCCGAACTCCACCGGGCCGGCGTCCCCACCGCCACCCACGCCATCGGCGACGCCGCGGTCCGCCACGTCCTCGACTCGGTCGAGAAGGCCCAGGCCCAGAAGGACGCGCCGGTACGCCACCGGGTGGAGCACATCGAGACCGTGCCCGACGACACGGTGCCGCGGTTCGCGCGGCTCGGGGTCACCGCCTCCATGCAGCCCACCCACTGCTGCGAGTACACCCGCGCCGACCACACCGACAACTGGTCCCGCCGGCTCGGCGAGGAACGCGCCTCCCACGCCTTCCGCTGCCGCGACCTGTGGGAGGCCGGCGCCCGTGTCGTGCTCGGCTCCGACTGGCCGATCGCGCCGTTCCCGCCGCTCGGGGTGATGGCGGGCGCCCGGCACCGCCGTCCGGGGGACCTCTCGCGGCCGCCGCACGGTCCCGAGCAGGCGCTGACGCCGCTCCAGGCGCTCCAGGGCATCACCCTCAATCCCGCGTGGGTCGCGAGGGAGGAGCGGGTGGCGGGCCGGCTCGCCGTCGGCCACCGCGCGGACCTCACTGTGCTCGCCGACAACCCGCTCGACGTCGCCGACGCCGACCTGGCCGCGCTGCCGGTGCTGCTCACGGTGGTCGACGGCCGCCCGACGCACCGCGCGGCGCACCTCTGAGCGGACCGCGCGGCCGAACGGCGGCGGGCGCGGCGCCACCGCGGACGACCGCGCCCGCCGTACAGGCCGTACTGCCAGCCGTACGGGCCGTACTGCCCGCCGTACCGTCCGTACCCGCCGGTGGCGTATCGCCCCGGCGGGTCCCGCCGTCAGCCCACGCAGCCCACGTGTGCCAGCGCCTGCTTCAGCAGTACCCCGTGCCCGCCCGGCATCTCGCTCCGCACCGCCTCCGAGACCGCCTCCTGCGGGCTGAACCACACCAGGTCCAGCGCGTCCTGCCGGGGCCGGCAGTCACCGGTCACCGGCACGATGTAGGCGAGCGACACCGCGTGCTGGCGCGGGTCGTGGTACGGCGTGACGCCGAGCGTCGGGAAGTACTCGGCCACGGTGAACGGCTGCAGCGAGGCGGGCACGCGGGGCAGCGCCACCGGACCGAGGTCCTTCTCCAGGTGGCGCAGCAGCGCGTCGCGCACCCGTTCGTGGTGCAGCACCCGGCCGGAGACCAGGGTCCGGCTGACCGTGCCGTCCGGTCCTATGCGCAGCAGCAGGCCGATGCTGGTCACTTCGCCGCTGTCGTCGACGCGCACGGGAACCGCCTCGACGTACAGGATCGGCATCCGGGCGCGTGCCGACTCCAGCTCGTCCGTGCTCAGCCAACCGGGCGTGGTCTCGGTCATGTCAGACATTGCTTGATCATACTTTCAGTCGTTCTCCATGGGCGGGACCGATGCGGCCGGTCCGGCCGGCGCGCGCTCCGTGTGACCGGCGTGATCGGTGTGACCGGTGTGATCGGCGTGGTCCACGGGGTCCGTGATGCCGTATACCCGCAGTGCGTTGTCCCGCCCCGTCCAGCGGGCGATCCGTTCCGCGTCGGCGGGGCTGAGGTCGTCGGCGGCCACCCGTTCGCCCAGCAGCTCCGCCATACCGCGGCGGAACGCCACCGCGCCCAGGTGGTGGAACTCGGCGAGGCCGTACGCGTCGGAGCTGTACAGCAGCTTGCGGAACGGGGTGATCTCCAGCGCCTCCGCCAGGACGGCGGCCGCCCGCGCCGGGCCGACGTGGTGCAGGGTGAGGCCGACGTCGAGGTACACCCGCTCGAAGACGGCGGCGAGGTAGGCGGCCTGCCGCTGGTAGGGCCAGCAGTGCAGCAGCATGACCGGGACCGTGCCCGCCGTCCGGCGCAGCCAGTCGGTCAGCAGCGCCGGATCGGCGTGGTCCAGCCGCAGGTCGGCGTCGCCGAACCCGGTGTGCAGTTGCAGCGGCAGCCCCAGCTCGACGGCGGTCCACAGCAGGTGCCGTACCAGGACCGGGTCGGCCAGCCGGGCGCCGGGGCGGGCGAGCAGACCGGCCGCCGCCCGCGCGACCTCGGCGTCCGAGGGGCGGGCCGGGTCCAGGGCGAAGCCGGTGCGGTAGGCGGCGACCGACTTCACCGCGACCACGCCCGGCCGTCGCGCCGCGTCCTCGGCGGCGGCCCGTACGGCCGCCCCGTATCCGGCGGCCGTCGTCCCGCCCTCGGCGGCCACCGCCTCCGCGACGCTCTCCAGCCGTACGACCTCGTACGCCGCCGCGCCGGCCGGGCCGGCCAGCTCGGCGGGGGCGGTCAGGCGCTCGGGGGCGTAGCCGGTGTCGACGAGCAGGGCGGCGGCGCCGGCGGCGGCGAGGAAGCGCCGGTTCACCTCGTGCGCCCCCAGCTCCGCCCGGCGGGCCAGGTACTCCTCGGGCGTGGCGTGGCGCGGCAGGTCCAGCAGCGGGGCGCAGTGCCGGCGCACCGCCACCCCGACCGGCGTGTCGAAGGGCGAGACGCCGCTGCCCGGCCACACCTCGGCCTCGGTGAGCAGCGACTCGAACCCGGTGCGGTCCAGATCGGCGGCGACCACTCCGTGGCAGTGGTGGTCCACGAGCGGCAGCCCGGCCAGCAGCTCGTCCACCGGCTGGGCCATCAGTACTTCCAGCGGTAGGCCGCCGCGATCTGAGCGTCGTCCAGCCCGGCCGCGGCCGCGATCTCGCCCTCCCGGACGGCGGTCACCGCGTCGGCCAGCACCGGTCCGAGCGCCTCCCGCAGCAGCGCGTCCTTGCGGAACTCCGCCACCGCCTCCAGCAGTCCGGTCGGCAGCCGCCGTACGTCCCGCGCCGCGGCCTGCGCCGCGTCGAGGCGGGCCGGGTCGCCGGTGATCTCCTCGGGCAGCGGCGCCGAGGACGCCATGCCGTCCAGTCCGGCCGCGATCAGGCAGCCGAGCGCCAGATAGGGGTTGGCGGCGAGGTCGACCGGCTTGACCTCCAGGTTGGCGGCCTGGTCGCGCAGGCCGCGGGTGCCGGTGACGACGCGCAGCGCCGCCTCGCGGGTCTCCAGGCCCCACGCGGTGAACACCCCCGCCCACTGGGACGGCCTCAGCCTCAGATAGCTGGCCGGGCTCGGCGCGGTCACCGCCGTGAGCGCGGGCAGCCGGGCCAGCACCCCGGCGGTGAACGCCTCGGCGTCGGCCGTCATCCCGTAGCGGCCCTCGCCGCCCGCGTACAGGTTGGTCCCCGCGCGCCAGGCGGACAGGTGGACGTGCCCGCCGTTGCCGACGCCCTCGGCGCCGACCGCCGGAGCGAAGGAGACCCGCAGGGAATGCCGCTGGGCCACGGCCCGGACGGTCTGGCGCACCAGCACGCTGCGGTCGGCCGCCGCCACCGGGTCCAGCGCGCCGACCGAGATCTCGAACTGCCCGGCGGCGTACTCCGGATGGACCTGGTCGACGTCCACGTCCTGCGCCGCGCAGGCCGCCAGGAGGTCGGCGAGGAAGTCGCTCAGCTCCACCTGGCGGGCGGCGCCGTAGGCCGGTCCCGTCGCCACCGGCTCGAAGCGGCCGGCGGGCGCCGTGTCCGTGCCGACGGACCACTCGATCTCGACGGCCGCCTTGAAGGCGAGGCCGTGGCGCCGCTCGGCGTGCGCGACGGTCCGGCGCAGGAAGGTGCGGGCGCAGCCGGGGTGCCGTTCGCCGTCCTGGGTGATCCGGTCCACCGGTGCCCACGCCCAGCCGGGCTGTGCGGCGAGGGGGACCAGGTGGTCGAGGTCCGGGTAGAGGCGCAGGTCGCCGTCCGGGGAGCCGAGGACGTCGGTGGTGACGATCGAGTCGTTCGCCAGGAAGGTGTCGAACACCGGTGACATGCCCACGCCCCAGGCGGACGCCGCGGGGAGCTTCGCCACCGGGATCGTCTTGACGCGGGTGACGCCCGCGGTGTCGACGTAGGCCAGGACGACGCCGTGCACGCCCCGTCCGGCCAGCTCCCCGGCGAGCGCGGTCGCCCGCTCGACCTCACCGGGACGCCCGCCGGGCACGGGATCGGCATACGAGGGGGACGAGGGGTACGAGGTGTACGCGGTCATACGTGCCTCCCGGGCGCCGGAGGGCGGGGCGGTGGACCGCCGTCCGCGCTGCGTCCGCGCGCTCGGGGCGCCGTCGAGGTGCGCACACCTCGCGGCCCGGTCGACGGAGGGTGGCTCTCGGTCACGTCCGCGCTCCAGGTTGCTCTCGTGTCCGTTCGTGCCGACGCCGCCCATTGTGCCGCCCGATGATCAGCGTGTCCCGGGAATCGGCGGACTCGACTCCGTCGGCCGGTGCCGTCACGGCGGGCGCGTTTGCCCCGGGGCGCCCGGACGTGTTTGCCTCGAAGGTCGGCGACGGCCGCCCCGCCGCCTCATCCCCCGGCGCCCCGCCGCGCCCCGTACGGAGATCAGGACATGCCCAGCACCCCACCGCCCCCGCTCAACGGCCACGCCGCCGCCACCGTCCCCGGCCCGCAGCCGGCCGTTCACCTCGGCGCGCTGGACGGCTCCGGAGCGATCGACGGCCTCGCCGACATACGACTGATCGTCACCGACATGGACGGCACGCTCCTCGACGACACCAAGCAGATGCCGGAAGGTCTGTGGTCCGTCCTGGCCGAGCTGCGCCGTCGCGGTGTGCTCTTCAGCCCGGCCAGCGGACGCCAGTACGCGACGCTCGCCAAGGAGTTCGCCGGCGCCGACGAGGGCATGGTCTTCATCGCCGAGAACGGCGCCTACGTCGTCCGGGACGGGGTGGAGATCAGCTCGGACCCGATGGACCCGGCCGTCGCCCGGCGCCTGGTGCGGGCGGTGCGGGACCTGGTGGCCGGCGGCGCCGACGTGGGCGCGGTCGTCTGCGGCAAGCGGTCCGCCTACGTCGAGCGGACCGACGAGGCATTCCTGGCCGAAGTCCGCAAGTACTACGTGGAGCACCGGACGGTGGCGGACGCGACGGAGGTCGACGACGACGTGATCAAGGTCGCCCTCTTCGACTTCGGCCCGGCCGAGCGGACCACGGCGCCCGCCCTGGAGCCGTTCGCGGCCACCCACAAGGTCGTCGTCTCCGGCGAGCACTGGGTCGACGTCATGAACCGCACCACCGACAAGGGCGCCGCGGTGCGCCGGCTCCAGCGGGCGACGGGCATCACGCCCGCGCAGACCCTGGTGTTCGGCGACTACCTCAACGACCTGGAGATGCTGGACGCCGCCGAGTGGTCGTTCGCCATGGCCAACGCCCACCCGGAGGTCGTCCGCCGGGCCCGTCACCTGGCCCCCTCCAACAACGACGACGGCGTCCTGCGCACCGTCGCCCGCCTGCTCGGCCTGCCGCGCGGGGCGGTCAGCGGGAACGGGGCGGTCAGCCGGAGCTGACGGAGTCGGCCAGCTTCTTGTCCAGGGCCGCGCGCACCAGCGCCGCCGCGAGATGGGCGGGCGGGGTGTCGCCGGCCAGGGCGACGAGCCGGTCCGGGTCCTTGGGCAGCCCCAGGCGCTCGGCGCCCGACAGGGCCTTGGCGTCCAGGTAGGGGGCCGGTTCGGGCCACACGTCCTGGACCTCGCGCAGGAAGATGTCCGCGCCGGCCGGTCCCAGGCCCGGCACCTCCTGGAGCAGGTCGCGCAGCGTGCCGACGTCGCCGCCGGCCTCCTCGTGCATCCGGCGCAGATCGCCGCCCCAGCGCTCCAGCACCAGCTCGGCGCCCTCGCCGAGCTGGGTGGCGGTGCGTTCGTCGTAGCGCCGGTAGCCGCCGCGGCCCAGCGCGTCGACGCGCTCCTGCCAGTCGGCACCGGCCATGCGGCGCGGATCGCGCAGCCCTGCCCCGGCCAGCTCGCGGGCGGCGGCCACGGCGACCGAGCCGCGGATGCGGGCGCTGAGGAGGACAGCGAGGACCAGCAGCCGGTACAGCGGCTGCGGGGTGTCCTTCAGGGTGATGCCGGCCTCCTCGGCGAACGTCTCGCCGTGCGCCTCGACCAGCTCGTGCAGCACCCGGCCGCCGTCCCGGCCGCCGCCGTCGGCCTCGGTCACCGGCTCGCCTTGAGCGGGTCGTGACCGAGCGTCATCAGCCGGTGCCTGCGGCGGGTGTCCCCGGCGTCCGAGGGCTCGGGCTCGTTCTCCAGGTCCGCCTGGTCGGTGACGCTGTCGACGACCTTGCGCATCACCCTCAGATCGTCGTCGGTCAGATCGGTGCGCCGCTTCTGGAGGATGGCGAGCACATGCTGCCCGGTGGGGCTGCCCGCGTCGTCGGGCAGCGGCTCGGTGTCCTCGCCGGCGTCCCGGACCCTGAGCCAGGCGGCCAGTTCCTGCGAGGTCATGTTCACCACGCGGTGGAAGTCCTCCCACAGCGCGTCGAGTTCGAGGGCGTCGGTCATCGCGGCCCCTTTCGTTCGTGGTGCGGATCGGCGGTCGGCGCGCGCCGGTCAGCTCTCCCGGGCGACGTTCTCGGCCGCGAACATCCAGCGCTGCTTCTCCAGTTCGGCGGTGATGGAGATCAGCAGGTCCTGGGTGACCGGGTCGGGCTTGTCGGTCGCCTCGATGCGCTCGCGCAGCCGGGCGATGGCGGCCTCCAGGGACTCGACCATCACCCCGACCACGTCGGAGTCGCGCACCCAGCCCTCCTTGGGGGCGGGCAGCGTGAACGCCGAGGCGATCGTCTCGGGTCGGCCGTCGGGGGAGACCCCGAGCGCCGCGGCGCGCTCGGCGACCGTGTCGGCGAACTCGCGGGCCGAGGCCACCACTTCGTCCAGTTGCAGGTGGATGGAGCGGAACCGGGGACCCACGATGTTCCAGTGCGCCTGCTTGCCGATCAGTGAGAGCCCGAGGAGGTCCACGAGGGTGCTCTGCAGCGCGTCCCCGGTGATCTGGCGGGCGGAGTCGGAAATCGTGCTCTTCACGACAGTCATACGGTGGTTCTCCTTGCGGCGTCGTCCTGGGCGGTACGGAGCAGTGCGACGCGTTCCTCCTCGCACGTCCCGCCCCACACACCCGCCGTCTGCCCGTTGCCGAGTGCGAAGGACAGACACTGGGTGATCACGGGACAGCGGGCGCACACGCGCTTGGCCGCGGCGATGTCCCGCCGCGCCGGTCCGATGGTGCCCACGGGGAAGAACAGCTCGGGGTCCTCGCCCACGCAGGCGGCACTGCGCAACCACTCCATGGACGCGCGGGTGCCCGGAGCCGACCGCCGCAAACAAGGACGAACACGGGCCCGCCGCCCGTCAGCGCGCCAGGACCCGGTCCAGGAATCCGGTCAGGTCCGCGAACACCTCGGCCCGCGTCGTCTCCTCGAACACCTCGTGCCGGGCGCCGGGATACACCCGCTCGGTGAGGTCTCCGCCCGTCCCGGTCAGGCGCTCGACGCCGACCCGGCTCCCGGCGAGCGGGACCAGCCGGTCGTCCGCGCCGTGCAGCCACAGCACGGGCAGCGCGCCGACGTCGCCGCCCGCGGCCACGGTCGCCAGCGTCCGCGCGAACGCCTGGAGCGTCGGCCGCTTCATCGGCCCGTGCCACACCAGCGGGTCGGCCGCGTACGCCGCGCCGACCGCCGGGTCCCGGGAGAGCGCGGCCGGGCTGACCGGCGTGTCCGGGATCTCGTCCAGGGCGAGCAGCCGGCCCGGCAGCTCCCAGGCGCCGACGACCGGCCCGGACAGCACCAGCGCGGTCAGCCCGTCGCCGTGGCGCTGGGCGTAGCGGGCCGCGACCAGGCCGCCCATGGAGTGGCCGACCAGCACCAGCGGGAGCCCCGGGTGCGCGGCCCGGACCAGGCCGGCCACCGCGTGCAGATCGCTCACCACGTCCTCGAAGTCCTCGATCACCACACGTTCGCCGGCCGATCTGCCGTGGCCCGCGTGATCGGGCGCGTACACCACCGCCCCGTGCGCCCCGAGCACGCCGGCCACCCCCGCGTAGCGCCCGGCGTGCTCGCCGTAGCCGTGCGCCAGGAGGGCGGCGTAGCGCGGGCGGGGGTGCGGCCACGCGTGGACGTGGAGCGCGCCCCGGGTTCCGGCGAGGACGTGCGAGCGGGCGTCGGCCATGTCTCCTCCTGCTGCGGGGGCGGGGCGCCCGGGGAAGGGATCCGTCCCCGGGGCGCCGGTCGGGGGGATCTTCCCAGCGGGCCGGTCCGAGGTCTATAGTCCAAAACTAGCAGTGCTAATTAATGATCCGTGCGAGGCCGTGTGAGCCGTCTGGAGAGTTCTGCCGTGCGCCCCGTCCACTTCGCGGCCGCCCGCCGCACCCCGATCGGCAAACTGCGCGGGGCCCTGTCCGGTATCCGCCCCGACGACCTGGCCGCGCGGGTGATCCGCGCCCTGGTCGCCGACGTGCCCGCGCTGGACCCGGCGCGGATCGACGACGTCTACTGGGGCGCCGCCAACCAGGCCGGCGAGGACAACCGCAACGTCGCCCGGATGGCCGTCCTGCTCGCCGGGCTGCCCGAGTCCGTGCCGGGCGCCACGGTCAACCGGCTGTGCGCCTCGGGACTGGAGGCCGTCACCGCCGCCGCCCGCACCATCGCCGCCGGCGAGGCCGACGTCGTACTCGCCGGCGGCTCCGAGTCCATGAGCCGCGCCCCCTTCGTGCTGCCCCGCCCCGACGAGGCCCTGCCGCACCGGATGGAGACGTACGACACCCGGCTCGGCTGGCGGCTGGTCAACCCGGCCATGAAGGACCTGCACGGCGTGCTCGCCATGGGCGAGACCGCCGAGGAGGTGGCCGCGCGGCACGGCATCGCCCGCGAACGCCAGGACGAGTTCGCGCTGCGCAGCCACCGGCTGGCCGCCCGGGCCCGCGAGGACGGCCACTTCGCCGACGAGCTGCTGCCCGTCGAGCGCCCGGACGGCACCGTCGTGGACAGCGACGAGTGCGTGCGCGAGGACACCTCCTACGACAAGCTGGCCCGCCTCAAGCCCGTCTTCCGCGCCGGCGGCACCGTCACCGCGGGCAACGCCTCCCCGATGAACGACGGCGCCGCGGGGCTCCTGCTGGTCAGCGAGGAGGCCCTGAACGACCTCGGCCTCGAATCCCTCGGCCGCTACGTCGCCGGCGCCTCCGCGGGCGTCCACCCCGACGTGATGGGCCTCGGCCCGGTCCCCGCCACCCGCAAGGCGCTCGCCCGCGCGGGCTGGCGCACGGAGGACGTCGAGGAGGCCGAGTTCAACGAGGCGTTCGCCGCCCAGGCCCTGGCCTGCGTCGACCAGCTCGGCATCGCCGAGGACCTCGTCAACCCGAGCGGCGGCGCCATCGCCCTGGGCCACCCGCTCGGCTGCTCCGGCGCCCGCATCCTGACCACGCTGCTGCACCGCATGCGCCGCACCGGCGCGGCCCGCGGCCTGGCCACGATGTGCGTCGGGGTCGGCCAGGGCACCGCCGTACTGGTCGAACGCCACTGACCGACCGCAGTCCATACGCACGCCGACGGGGGCGTCCCACCAGGACGAGCACGACCAAGAGCCGCAACGAAGCCGCACCAAAAGGAAGTACCCCTCCATGGCAACCCTCTCCGTCGCCGCGATCCTCGCCGAGAACGCCAAGCGCCGCCCCGACCGCACCGCCCTCGTCGAAGGCGATCTGCGGCTCACCTTCGACCAGGTGTGGCAGCGGGCCCGCGCGCAGGCCGGGGCCCTGATCGGTCTCGGTGTACGGCCGGGGGACCGGGTCGCGCTGATGGCTCCCAACACAGCCGAGTTCCCGCAGGCGTACTACGCGATCGCCGCCGCCGGCGCGGTCGTCGTCCCGGTGCACCTGCTGCTGTCGGCGGCGGAGGTCGAGCACGTCCTCAGGGACAGCGGCGCCACGCTGCTGCTGTGCCACCCTGCGCAGGAGGCCACCGGCGCGGCCGCTGCGGAGGCCGTCGGGGTCCGCGTCGTCACCCTCGGCGCGGAGCTGGAGACGCTCGCCGCCGACGCCGAGCCGCTGCCCTCCTACCTCACCCGGGCCGCCGACGACCCGGCCGTCGTCTTCTACACCAGCGGCACCACGGGCGTCCCCAAGGGCGCCGTGCTCAGCCACTTCAACCTGGTGATGAACGCCACCGTCAACGCCTTCGACGCCAACGACATCCGCCCCGACGACATCGCGCTCGGCGCCCTGCCCCTCTTCCACGCCTTCGGCCAGACGGTCTCCATGAACTCCACCTGGCGGGCCGGGGCGACGCTCGTGCTGCTGCCCCGCTTCGACGCGGCGCGCGCGATCGAGCTGATGGTGAAGGAGGGGGTCAACACCTTCCACGGCGTGCCGACCATGTTCGTCGCGCTGGCCGCCGCGGCGGCCGACGCCGACGCGCTGCCCGAGCTGCGGGTGTGCGTCTCCGGCGGCGCCTCGCTGCCGGTCGCGGTCCTGGAGCGGTTCGAGGCGGCCTTCGGGGCCGAGATCTACGAGGGCTACGGCCTGTCGGAGACCTCGCCGACGGCGAGCGTGAACCAGCCCCTGTTCGGCACCAAGGCCGGCACCATCGGCCACCCGCTGTGGGGCGTGGACGTGGAGATCGCCCGCGCCGAGACCGAGGACCGCGTCGAACTGCTGCCGACCGGCGAACTGGGCGAGGTCGTCATCCGCGGCCACAACGTCTTCTCCGGCTACCTGGGCCGCCCCGAGGCCACCGCCGAGGCGCTGGTCGACGGCTGGTTCCGCACCGGCGACCTCGGCACCAAGGACGACGAGGGCTTCCTCAGGATCGTCGACCGCAAGAAGGACGTCATCATCCGCGGCGGCTACAACGTCTACCCGCGCGAGGTCGAGGAGGTGCTGCTGCGCCACCCCGGCGTCGGCCAGGTCGCCGTCATCGGCCTGCCGGACGAGCTGCACGGCGAGGAGGTGTGCGCGGTGATCGTCCCCGCGGCGGGCGCGCCGGCCGACGCGGACGAGGTGACCGCGTGGTCCAAGGAGCGGCTGGGCCGGCACAAGTACCCGCGCCGCGTCGAGTTCGTGGACGCCCTGCCGCTGGGGCCGAGCATGAAGGTCCTCAAGCGGGAGCTGCGGGCGCGCTACGGCGCCTGAGGCGGGCGCCCGCGCCCCGAGCGGGGGCGCGGCGCGGCGCACCACCCGCCCGGCGGCCGCCCTCAGCCGCGCGAGGCGGAGGACATCGGTGCCTCGGCCTTCGCGGCGCGTTCCAGAGCCGCCCGCACCTGGTCGAAGCGCTGCACGTCCGACCAGACGTCGGTACGCCGCGACCGCCCGGCGCAGCAACTCCACACGCTCGCCATGAACACGGTCGCCAACGGGATGAGCAGCCATGTCAAAGGATCCAAGATCGTCCTCCCTTTTCCCGAGCGGATCAGCGGGTACGGCGACGATGACATACATGATCAGTTCTACATATTTGTACGAGAAGCGACTTCCTGCTTTTCACTCATAAGGGTTCAGTGGGGCGGACCGGCTGTCGTACCGAAGGCGGGGCAACGGTCGGCGGCACGCCAAGTGATCGTTAAGATGGGCCGGTTGCCGCGACCCGGATGCGGAGTCCGGCGGCCGCCGCGCCCGTCACCGGGGGCGCGGTCGTGAGGGTGGGACTTCGGGGATTGAGGCGGTCTACGGGTGCTGGTGGCAGATCGGTACCGGCTGCACACGGTCATCGGGCGCGGCGGGATGGGCGAGGTCTGGCAGGCCCAGGACGAGGTCCTCGGCCGGCCGGTCGCGGTCAAGGTGCTGTTGAACGACGTGGCCGACGCCTCGGCCGAGGCGCGGTTCCGGCTGGAGGCGCAGACCTCCGCCCGGCTCAACCACCCCAACGTCGTCGGCACGCTCGACTTCGGCACCTGGGACGGCCGTTGCTTCCTCGTCATGGAACTGGTCGACGGCGGCAGCCTCGCCGCCGAGCTGACCGGCGGCGGCCCGCTGCGCGCCGACCGGCTGGCCCAGGTGGCGCAGGAGGCGGCCGAAGGACTCGCCGCGGCGCACGAAAAGGGCATCGTGCACCGGGACGTCAAGCCCGGCAACCTGCTGAGCGACCGTCACGGCACCATACGCATAGCCGACTTCGGCATCGCCCGCTTCGTCGACGACCCCTCGGCCGGCCTCACCACGACCGGCCAGATCGTCGGCACCGGCCTCTACCTGGCCCCGGAACGCGCCATCGGCACCCCGGCGTCCTCCGCCTCCGACATGTACTCGCTGGGCTGCGTCCTCTACCAGCTGTCCGTCGGCCACCCGCCCTTCGAGGCCGACAGCCCGACCGCGCTGCTCTACCAGCACGTCGACGCCCCGCCCGTCCCGCCGCACCAGCGGGGCGCCGCGCTGCCGCCCGCCTTCGAGACCTATCTGCTCGGCCTGCTGGCCAAGCGCCCCGAGGACCGTCCCACGGCACGGGAGACCGCCGACTGGTTCCGCAGCGGCGCCTGGCGCGGCGCGCCCGAACCGCTGCCGCCGGAGGAGCCCGGCGCCGGACCGGAGCCGCATCGCCAGTGGGACTCCGGACCCGGCCGCCACCGGGGCGCGCAGCAGCCGGGCGGCGGCCCTGCGCGGCGCCCGAACACCGCGGGCCACGGCCCCGCCCCGGCCGCCTCGTCCGCCTCGACCGGCCCGTCCCACCTGTTCTCGCCGTCCGCCCAGGACACCGGCTGGAGCACGAGCGTGCACCGGGCCGCCTCGCGCCGCCCGGCCGTACGCACCTCCGCGCGCCGACACTTCCGGGTCCTCGCCGTCCTCGGCGGCGCGGCCCTGTTCGTCTGCGCGCTGCTGCTGGGGATGAGCATGTTCTAGGCCGGGCATTCGCGGGCTGCCGGGCTGCGCGGACTGCGCGGACTGCCGGGCCGCGGGTGGGCCGGGGGCCGGGGGGTGCCTCTATGTCTTCCGTCAAGGCGCCCAGGTTCTGTTTGGGATGGTTTGGGGTGTGGA
>NZ_BAABKC010000054.1:0-50283 GCF_039543625.1 Streptomyces similanensis
GGCGGGGCGGCGGGCGGCGCCGGGGTGCGGGCGGCGGTGGGCTCGGGGGGCGTGGGCCCGGCCGGGTCCGGCGCGGGGCCGGCGGGCGGCGGCGTGTGCCGCGGTTCGTCGACGGTGATGCCGTAGTCGGTGGCCAGGCCCGCCAGGCCGCTGCGGTAGCCCTGGCCGACGGCCCGGAACTTCCAGCCGCCCTGGCGGCGGTAGAACTCGCCCAGGACGAAGGCGGTCTCCACGCTCGCGCCGGCGCTGTCGAAGCGGGCGGCCACCGTGTCCCGGGCCGCGTCGCGCACCTCGACGTACAGGTCCGGCACTTGGCCGAAGGCGCCGCCGTCGGCCGACGCGGCGAGCACCACGCGGTCGACGGCGGGCTCCACGCGCGCGAGGTCGACGAGGAGGGTGTCGGTCGCGAGGCCGCCGGCCTCCCGCTTGCCCTCGTGCCGGACGGCGCCGGAGGTGTGCGCGGGCTGGTTGTAGAAGACGAAGTCGGCGTCGGAGCGCACCTTGCCGCTCGCCGCCAGCAGCAGCGCGGAGGCGTCCACGTCGGGGACGCCCGGACCGGAGCGCCGGCCCACCTCGACCCGCAGGGCCGTGGCCGGCACCTGCGTGTTGGACCCCTTCGACATCGACATGTCCGCCCCCTCACGTGTGGCGCCGGGCCGTGTCCCGGCGGTACGGCCGCCGGCGGACCGTCGGCCCGCTCGGCGCCCAGTCTGCTCCCCGGGCGGACCCGACGCGCCGCGCCCCCCGCGAGGAGCAGTGGAACACGTGTGTCGGACCGCCGGTAACCCCCCAGAAACCCGCCCTTTACCAGCCGAAGGGCTTCCGTGGTGCCCCTTTTTGTCAAGTTCGCTCGCATTGGGGATCCCGCGTCACCACGGACACGGAAAACAACCCTCTTATCGGTCTCCCCAACCAGCACATCGTGGGCTTAACTTATGTGCCATGACCTCCCCCCGCTCCACTTATGGTGGCGGCTACTATTCCGCCTCCTTCCCGGACACCCCGATCTACGACTCGCTCGTCGCCGAGCGCGGCACGCCGCAGATCGCCCCGATCCGGGTCCCCGCGCCGTACGACACGGGAAGTCACCTTCCCGCGCTCCCCTCGGCACTGCCCGCCCTCCCGGCGGCCCCGTCCCAGCCCCAGTCGTACTACGGCTACCCGCAGGCGCAGCAGCCCGCTCCGCTGCACCAGGCGCCCACGGCCTACATCCCGCAGCAGGCCTCGGTCCCGCGCGGCTACCCCGGCCCGCAGCAGCCGATGCCGCCGCGCCCGATGGCCAACGGCACCGGCTACGAGGCCATGCGCCCCGCCGCTCCCCGGCCCGCCGCGGCGCCGTACCAGGACCCGTACAACAACCAGCAGTACCGCGGCTACTGATCGGCTTCCCGGCCGGGCGCCGATCGACCACGGGGGACACGGGGGAAGGGCCGTCGCCCGACGCCGGGAGCCGCACCTTCGCGCAGGCCGCCGCCGGGCAGTAGCCCGGCGGCGGCCTTCGTCCGTCCGTCGTCCACCGGGAACCCCGGGGCGGGGTCCGGTCGTTGGGGTGCGTGAGAGGCCGGTGCGGGTCGCGGCCGAAGGGGACGTCGCTCTCAGTCGCTCTCCCTTCGGCCCGGCTCGCGGCGCACCGGCCGCGCCGCGCGGGACGACGGAGCGGGAAGGCGGTGGTGGAGGGTGCGCGTCATCGGCGGACTGTGGCGCTGGCGGCACAACCCGCTGCGCCGGACGACCGATCTGGTCGAGTGCTGGGTGGCGTTGACCGCCCTGCTGCTGATCCTGGTCGCCGCCCCGGTGGCCGGGTCCCTCGCCGGCGCCGCCGCCCAGGACGCCCTCCAGCGGTCGGTGCGCGAGCAGCACCGGACCCGGCACCTGGTGCGGGCCACCGTGGTGGCGAGGACGACCGGCGAAGTGCCGCGGCCGGACCCGGAGATCACCTCGGGACGGACGGTGCGCATCCGGGTCGTCGCCGACTGGACCGCCCCGGACGGCACCAGGCGGCACGGCCCGGTGGCGACGAACCTGAGGAAACCGCACCCCGGCGACCGCTTCGCGCTGTGGACCGACGGGCACGGCCGGACGGTGGGCCGGCCGCTGGACTCCGGCACGGCCACCGCGCACGCCGTCCTGGCCGGCCTCGGCACGGCCATGGTGGCCGCCGCGGCGGTGGAGAGCGTACGCAGACTGATCCTCTGGCGACTGGTCCGCCGCCGCTACGCGCGCTGGGGCCAGGCCTGGGACCGCGCCGGACCGGACTGGGGCCGCGCCGGCGCCGACAGCTGACCGCCTTGCGGCTCCGGTCAACCGATCGACCGCGCTCACGCTACGGTGGACCGGCCGGCGCGTCGGGCACGACAGGCGCACGAGCGCACCGCGGCGGCGCGCCGCGACGGCGAACGAGCCATCAGCACGAGGTGGGGGCACAGCAACGCCATGGCACAGGGCACGGTCCAGGTGACGCACACCGGCACATCGCGGTGGCGGCGCCGCACGGGTGAGTACGCATCGCTCGCCGCCGCCCTGGAGGCCGCGGCGGACGGCGACGTCCTCACCGTCGCCCCCGGCACCTACCGCGAGAACCTCGTCGTCCAGCGGGCGGTGACCCTGCGCGGCCCGGAGGGCTCCTCCGGTTCGGTGCGGATCGCGCCCGCGGACGGGGTGCCCCTGACCGTGCGCGCCTCGGCGGTGGTGCAGGACCTGCACGTGGAGGGCCAGGACGCCACCGCGCCCGCGCTGCTGGTGGAGGAGGGCGCGCCGGAGCTGCGGGACGTGCGGATCGTGACCCGCTCCGCGTCCGGCATCGAGGTGCGCACCGGCGCCCGGCCCACCGTGCGGCGCTGCACGGTGGACAATCCGGCCGGCGTCGGCATCGCGGTGCTCGACGGCGGCGGCGGGGTGTTCGAGGAGTGCGAGATCGTGGCGGCCGGGCAGTCGGGCGTGGCCGTACGCGGCGGCGCCCACCCCCGCCTCGAACGCTGCCGGGTGCACCACGCCTCGGGCGCCGGCATCACCGTGACCGGCGACAACTCCGCCCTGGAGGCGGTCGGGTGCGAGGTCTACGAGGTGCGGGGCAGCGGTCTGCAGATCACCGGGCGGGGCACCGCCCACCTCACCGACTGCGAGGTGCACCGCACCACCGCCGACGGCGTCACCCTCGACACGGACGCCGTCCTGACCCTCGCCGACTGCCGCATCCACGACATCCCGGAGAACGCGGTGGACCTCCGCTCGCGTTCGGTGCTGACCCTGACCCGGAGCACCGTGCAGCGGTTCGGGCGCAACGGCCTGTCGGTGTGGGACCCGGGCACCCGCGTGGACGCCAACCAGTGCGAGATCTCCGACAGCACGGGCGACTACCCGGCCGTGTGGGTCAGCGACGGAGCCACCGCCGTCCTCGACTCCTGCCGGGTGCACGACGTGCCGGACGCGCTGTTCGTGCTGGACCGCGGATCGCGCGCGGACGTCGTCGACAGCGATCTGTCCCAGGTGCGCAACACGGCGGTCTCGGTGAGCGACGGGGCCACCGCGCAGCTCGACGACTGCCGGATCAAGGAGGCGGCCACCGGCGCCTGGTTCCGCGACCACGGCAGCGGCGGCACGCTCGCCAACTGCACCGTGGACGGCGCCCAGACCGGCGTGATCGTCACCAAGGGCGCCGACCCGACCATCGAGCGCTGCACGGTCGTCTCCCCCGCCGAGGCCGGGTTCTACGTCTCCGCCGGGGGCCGCGGCAGCTTCCTGGGCTGCCGGGTCACGGACAGCGGCGGCTACGGCTTCCATGTGATCGACGGGTGCCGCACCACGCTGCGCAAGTGCCGCACCGAGCGGTGCGCGCGCGGCGGCTTCGAGTTCGCCGACGGCGGTGCGCAGACGGCCGGTTCGGGCCCCGTGGTCGAGGACTGCGTGAGCGACGGGAGCGGGGGCGTACGCCCGCCGGCGGCCCCGGAGACGGCCGTGCAGACGGCGAGTCCGTCGCCCGGGCTGCTGGGCGCGGTCCCCGGACAGCGCGCCACCGAGCCGGACCCCGTGCGCGACGCGCCGGCGCCCGAGCCGGAGCGGACCGAGCGCAGCGCGAAGGACGTGCTGGGCGAACTGGACGCCCTGGTGGGCCTGGACAGCGTGAAACGGGAGGTGCGCGCCCTCACCGACATGATCGAGGTGGGCCGGCGGCGGCAGCGGGCGGGGCTCAAGGCCGCCTCGGTCAAGCGGCACCTGGTCTTCACCGGCTCACCGGGCACCGGCAAGACGACCGTCGCCCGCCTGTACGGCGAGATCCTGGCCTCGCTCGGGGTGCTGGAGAAGGGCCATCTCGTGGAGGTGTCCCGGGTCGACCTGGTCGGCGAGCACATCGGCTCCACCGCGATCCGCACCCAGGAGGCGTTCGAACGGGCGCGCGGCGGCGTGCTGTTCGTCGACGAGGCGTACGCGCTCTCGCCCGAGGACGCCGGGCGCGACTTCGGCAAGGAGGCCATCGACACGCTGGTGAAGCTGATGGAGGACCACCGCGACGCGGTGGTGGTGATCGTGGCCGGCTACACCGCCGAGATGGAGCGCTTCCTGTCCGTCAACCCGGGTGTGGCCTCGCGTTTCTCCCGCACCATCACCTTCCGCGACTACGGCCCCGAGGAGTTGCTGCGGATCGTGGAGCAGCAGGCCGAGGAGCACGAGTACCGGCTCGCCCCGGGCGCCGAGCAGGCGCTGCTCGGGTATTTCGCGGCGCTGCCGAAGGGCGCCGCGTTCGGCAACGGCCGCAGCGCGCGGCAGACGTTCGAGGCGATGGTGGAGCGGCACGCGGGCCGGGTCGCCCAGTTCGCCGATCCCAGCACCGACGATCTGACCCTGCTCTACCCGGAGGACCTGCCGGCGTTGCCCTGAGCGCCGGAGCCGTCGGGTTCGGCGCCCTCGCCGGCCGCGTGGCGGGGCGCCGGCAGGTCCGGGCGCAGCCGGGCCAGGAGCCGCCCGCGTTCCTCGGCGAAGGCCGGGTCGGCCCGGTAGTCGGAGTGGCCGAGGATCGGGGCGGGCAGCGGGTGCGCCGCGTCGCGGCCGTAGGCGAGCGGGTCCTTCAGCGGGGCGCGGTCCACTTCGTCGTCGTGGTCCGCCTCGGGCGGCGCGTGGTCCGTCTCGGGCGGCGCGCCGGGGGTGCGGGCGGCGGGGACGCGGACCGGGCCGCCGATGGGGTCGGTGAGCCGGTACAGGTTGCGCCAGCAGTCCGCGTCGCGGTGCAGGGCGGTCAGGGCCGCGGGTCCGAAGTGGGCCGGGAACCAGCGGCCGTAGAGGCGTTCGAGCGGGCAGCCGTAGGTCAGCAGCGCGACGCGCCGGCGCACCTCGGCGGGCAGCTGCCAGACCGCCGCGGCGGCCAGCACGCTGCCCTGGGAGTGGCCGGACAGGACGAGCCGGCCGCCGGTCGCGCCGGTCCAGGTGGCCATCCGCCAGGTGAGGTCGGGCACCGCGCGTTCGGCGTAGCAGGGCGGGGCGAAGGGGTGGGCGGCGCGCGGCCAGAAGGTGCCGACGTCCCACAGGATGCCGATGGTGCGCCGGGCCGAGGCGTCCTTGTAGGCGCGCCTGCCCCAGGTGACGAACAGTATGAAGCCGAGGCCGACCAGCCAGGAGCCCAGCGCCTGCGCGGTGTCGGCCGCGCCGGCCACGAAGGGCGGCGTCCCCTCGGCGGCCCGCGCGGGGGTGGTGTGGAGGCCGAGGCCGCCGACGAGGGCGACGGCGCCCAGCAGCAGGGTGACGGCGCAGGTGAGACCGACCACGCGGGGCGCCTGGTCGGTGAGGGTCGCCAGGGCGCGGACGCGGGCGATGCGGTGGGTGCGCGCGGGGTCCGGCGGGTCGTGCGGGTAGTCCCGCGCCACGGCGGGTTCCCCGGCGCGGGCCAGCCGGCGGGCGCGCAGGGCGAGCCGGACGCCGAGCACGAGCAGGACGACGAGCAGCGGCGGGATCACGGACGCCTGCCAGGTGAGCAGGACCGGCGGGCCCGGCATCGACGTCCCGTCGCCGTCCAGCCAGTCGGCGACCCGCTGGGCGACTCCGCCGGTCATCACCCCGCCGAGGGCGCAGGCCAGCAGGGCGACCGCCGGGCCGCCGAGGCCGCGCAGAACGGCCCGGGGGTCGGGCCGGGTGCGGTACAGGGCCAGGGCCACGCAGCTCAGGACGATCACCAGGAGGCCCTGGGCCAGGGTGACCCCGCCGAAGGCGGCGTCGCCGGCGAGCCGGCCCGTGGAGTGCCAGGCGGGGCGCGACCAGCCGGCGTACAGGGCGGCGCACACGAGCAGCAGGAGCGCGCCGAGCGGCAGCCCGCGCACGAGGTGGCGGTCCAGCCGCCGGTCGACGCGTTGCTCGCTGCGGCCCCGGCCGGCGACCACGCCCACCACGGCGGCCGCGGCGGCGATCAGCGCGGCGTTGAGCAGCCAGCCGAGGAGGTCGAGCAGCGCGGGGCCGCCGGGCCGGCGGTCGAAGCGGGCGGCCGGGGCGGCGAGCGCGGCGGCCACGGTGAGCAGGCCGACGGCGGTGTGCGCGGCGCGCAGCCGGGCCACCAGACGGCGGCCGTACCAGAAGCCGGGCCGGCTCAGGGCGCCGTCGGAGCCGCCGCCCTCCCCCGCGGGCTCCGTCTCCGGGTCGCGGCGCAGGGGCTGCTGGGACTCGTAGGCGCTCCAGGTGCGGTGGGAGAGGTACCACAGCAGGCCGGTGAGGGCGGCGGGGATCACGGCGGCGAGGGCGAGCCGGCGGCCGGGCGGACTCCACCAGCCGGCGCCGGGCGCCAGGAAGCCCAGCCAGGAGTGGCGGGCGGCGCACGCGCGGGTGCCCGCGCACTGCCAGGCGGCGAGGTCCAGCGCGACCTCGCAGGCGGCGGCGACGAACAGCACCGTGAGGGTCAGGCCGGTCAGTCTGACCAGCAGTCCGTACAGCCGCACGGTGCGGGTCCGGCCGTGCGCGGCGGGGCGCATCCAGTGGGCGAGGTTGACGACCATGAACGGCAGCAGCAACAGCCACAGGGCCCGACTGCCGTCGCCGGAGGTGAGGTTGCACCAGACGTAGGCCTCGGGCACCGGCCCGTCGCGCTCGGGGCGGGACTCGGCGTGCACGTCGGCGGCGCGCCGGTAGAGGGCCGCGGTGTCGTCCCCGGAGACCCGGACCGTGTGCGGATCGTCCAGCATCTCCTGGGGTGTGGTGCCGCCGACTCCGTGCACCAGGAGTTCCAGGGCGGGCCGCCCGGCCGCCGGGGCCGGTGTCCGCGGTCCGGGCGCCGTCGACTGTGCCGTGTGTCGTTCTGCCGACCGGTCCGCCGTCGGACGCCGCTGTGCGCTTTCCACCGCCCGCACCCCCCTGGCCGTGCCGTCGCCAGTGTTCTCGCGGGGACAGGATGTCCGGTGGCGGCGCGCGCCACACACGCCGTCCCGGGTTTGCGCCCGATCCGGTGACGGCCGCCGCGTGCCGGGCGTGTCGCGGGGCGGCGCGACGGTCGGCGGGTGCGTGTCGGGGCGGGCGATGGCGCGGCGTGCGACGCCCCGTGAAAGGATGGGCCGCCCGCATGACGGCACGCGTGACGAGCCCTTCGTCGCAGCGGTCGCGCCGGGCGTGTCGGACGGCTTGAGGCGAGAGGAACCGGAGCACACGTGAGTGAGAATCAGAACCTCCTCGCGGAGCAGCGCCGCTCCCTGATCCTGGACGAGGTCCGGCGCCGCGGCGGCGTCCGGGTCAACGAGCTGACGCGCAAGCTCGGCGTGTCGGACATGACCGTCCGCCGCGACCTGGACGCGCTGGCCCGTCAGGGCATGCTGGAGAAGGTGCACGGCGGCGCGGTCCCGGTCGTGGAGGCCAGCACGCACGAGCCGGGCTTCGAGGCCAAGTCGGGCCTCGAACTGTCGGCCAAGGAGGACATCGCGCGGGCGGCAGCGCAGTTGGTCGCGCCGGGCTCGGCGATCGCGCTGTCGGGCGGTACGACGACGTACGCGCTGGCCCATCACCTGGTGGACGTGCCGGATCTGACGGTGGTCACCAACTCGGTGCGGGTGGCGGACGTCTTCCACACGGCGCAGCGCGCCTCCGGTCAGCGGCAGGGCTCGGCGACGGTGGTGCTGACCGGCGGGGTGCGCACCCCGTCCGACTCGCTGGTGGGCCCGGTGGCGGACCAGGCGATCGCCGCGCTCCACTTCGACGTGCTGTTCCTGGGCGTGCACGGGATATCGGCCGAGGCAGGTCTCTCGACGCCGAACCTGGCGGAGGCCGAGACCAACCGGCGCCTCGTGCAGTCCGCGCGGCGGGTCGTGGTGGTCGCCGACCACACCAAGTGGGGTGTGGTGGGCCTGAGTTCCTTCGCCGCGCTGGAGCGGATCGACACCCTGGTCACGGACGCGGGACTGCCGCCGGAGGCACGCGCCGAGATCTCCGAGCACCTGCGGCTCGTGGTGGCCGGGGAGCCGGCGGAGATCGCCGACATCTGAGCGGCCGTCGGCCGCGGTCGCGGTGTCCCGCGGCCCGCGGGCGCCCGACGGCGAGCGGTGCGGCGCGGGGTTCAGGACGGCCAGGCGCCGGTCGCCAGGAAGGCGTCGATCGTCGCCGTGTACGGCGCGCTGTCCAGGCCCTGTTCGGCCAGCCACGCGTCGGAGTAGTACTTGTCGAGGTAGCGGTCCCCGGGGTCGCACAGCAGGGTCACCACGCTGCCCCGGCGGCCCTGCGCCACCATCTCAGCGACAATCTTCAGCGCGCTCCACAGACCGGTGCCGGTGGAGCCGCCCGCCTTGCGGCCGATGGCCCGCTCCAGGGCGCGGACGGCGGCGACGGCGGCCGCGTCGGGCACCTTCATCATCCGGTCGATCGCACCGGGCACGAAGCTCGGTTCCATGCGCGGCCGGCCGATGCCCTCGATGCGCGAGCCGCTGTCGCAGGTGACATCGGGGTCGCCGGTGGTCCAGCCGTCGAAGAAACAGGAGTTGTCCGGGTCGGCGACGCAGACGCGGGTGTCGTACTGCATGTAGTGGACGTAGCGCGCGAGGGTCGCCGAGGTGCCTCCGGTGCCCGCGGTGGCGACGATCCACGCCGGTTCGGGGAAGCGCTCCAGTTCCAGCTGGCGGAAAATGGACTCGGCGATGTTGTTGTTGCCGCGCCAGTCGGTGGCCCGCTCGGCATAGGTGAACTGGTCCATGTAGTGGCCGCCGGTCTCCACCGCGAGCCGCGCGGAGGCCTCGTACATGGTGCGCGGGTCGTCCACGAAGTGGCAGCGGCCGCCGTGGAACTCGATCAGACGGCACTTCTCGGCGCTGGTCGTGCGCGGCATCACCGCGATGAACGGCACCCCGATCAGCTTGGCGAAGTACGCCTCGGAGACCGCCGTCGAGCCGCTGGACGCCTCGATCACCGGGCGGCCCGGCCGGATCCAGCCGTTGCACAGGCCGTACAGGAACAGCGAGCGCGCCAGCCGGTGCTTGAGGCTGCCGGTCGGGTGGGTCGACTCGTCCTTCAGATAGAGGTCGATGCCCCACCGCTCGGGCAGCGGGAAGCGCAGCAGGTGGGTGTCGGCCGAGCGGTTGGCGTCGGCCTGGACCTTGCGGACGGCCTCTTTGAGCCAGTCGCGGTAGCCGGTGTCGCTGCGGTCGACGTCGAGGGTGTCGCCGGTCCGGCGCTGCTCGGTGGTGCTCACGGCGGGACTCCTTACGCTGGGCGCCGACGGCGTGTCGCACGGCCGGACGCCACCGATGATAGACACCTTCCGCACGCTTCTCACCTGCATAGACGTCACTTTGAGCGGCCCAAAGGCAGACCTGGGGCGGGACTCGCCAGAGCGCGTACGGGGCGCATTCGCCGCATCGTCGGGGGCGCGTTCGCCGGAGTGCTCCGGGCGCCGGCCGGGAGCCCCCGACGTGTACTGGTGCTGCGCGCGGAAGGGGGGCAGACTGCACGGCGCGGGACGCAGAGCCGTACGGGGCGCCAAAGGTGCCGTGCGGGCGGTGTGGCCCGTGGACCGGGCCGGGCAGGGAGCCGGCGGCACGTGCGAGGGGGCGGGCGAGGAATGGCGGAACCGGAGTTCACGGCCACGGGCGTGCGGATCGACAGGCGACTGCGCTCCCTCACCCGGGCCGGACGGGTCCGGATCGGCGACGGCAGGCTCGAACTGCTCACCAGTCAGGGCTGTGTGATCGACAGCGCGCCGGTGAGCGCGGTGCGCGCGTCCAGGCCGTGGCTCGGCCCGGGCGACCGGGCGCGCGCCGACCTCGGCGGCACCCGGTACCTGCTGACCCTGAGCGACCGCGACCCGGCGCCCGGCGAGCCGGGTCCGCCCGCGGCGCGCCGGTTCATCGAGATCGTCCGCGAGGCGGCGGGGCGCGGCGGCTGAGCCGTCGTCGCGAAGATGACGCGAAGTTGCGGTGCCGAACCCCTTGCGTCACGCTGGTCTCACGTCACTCTGGGTTTACCGGCGATAACGCTGCGAACCAGCCCGCCGGCCACGACAGCAGGCGGCCATGTCACGCAGGCGCTCTGCTGCATCCGAAACGTCGTGTTCTTCCGGACCTCAACGTCGGGGAGTCGCAGCCGTGATCAGTCACCCCATCAGGCACTGCACGGTGGAGCTCCAAGCCCTGCCGTCGCGGATCGGCCAGGTCCGCAGAATCGTATCGGCGCACTTGCGCTACTGGCATCTGGATCCTCTGATAGACCGGGCCGCGCTCGGTGTGACGGAGTTGTTGACCAACGTCCACCAGCACGCCCGGCCCGACAAGTCGTGCACCGTCGAGCTCGAGTTCCTGCTCGACCGGCTCACCGTCTCGGTACGCGACCACGATCCGCGTCTTCCCGTGGTGGAGGACATGGGCGACATCGCGCCGCTGGCCACCGAGGGCCGGGGACTGGCGATGGTGGCCGCGATGAGCGAGAGCTGGGGCGCGCGCCCGGACGGCGAGGAGGGCAAGGTGGTCTGGTTCACGCTGCCCGCCTCCGCCGCCCCGGTCGCCGTCACGGCGCCGGCCCGGGTACCGCGGCTGGCGGCCGGGGAGCAGCAGCCCGTACGCCGGTTCACCGAGGTGGAACCCGCGCTCGATGGCGCGCGGGCCGCGCCCGTTCCCGTCCGCTCGCCCGTTCCCGGCTGACCGGGACGAGCCCGAGTGACGCCGCCACCGCCGGATTCCGGCCGGTGGCGGCGCCGTTCCGCGCCCGCGCCCGTCCCATGCCATGACCGCCACAGGACGCCGCACTCCCCGCCCACAAGGACTCGACGTCTGTAACTACTAGTATGTACAGTGATCGCCATGAGGACGCAGGAGCGACTGATCGAGTCCGCCCGCGCACTGCTGTGGGAGCGCGGTTACGTGGGCACCAGCCCCAAGGCGATCCTGGAGCACGCGGGCGCCGGACAGGGCAGCATGTACCACCACTTCAAGGGGAAGTCCGACCTGGCGCTGACGGCCATCCGGCGCACCTGCGCCGAACTGCTGGGCACCGCCGAGGCACTGCTGTGCGGTCCGGGCACGCCTTACGAGCGCATCGAGGCGTACCTGCTGCGCGAGCGCGACGTGCTGCGCGGCTGTCCGGTCGGGCGGCTCACGATGGACCCGGAGATCATCGCCAGCGCCGAACTGCGCGCACCGGTCGACGAGACGCTCGACCGGCTCCGCGAACGCCTCGCCGGGACGGTCGAGGAGGGCAAGGAACGGGGTCAGTTCCCGCCCCATCTGGACGGTGAGGAGATCGCGGCGACGGTCCTCGCCACCGTGCAGGGCGGCTATGTGCTGGCCCGGGCCTCCGGCTCCCCGGCCGCCTTCGACACCGGCGTGCGGGGACTGCTGTCGCTGCTGCGCTCCGACACGGATCAAGTGGCCTGAGGGCCAGGGGGGAAGCCGCGCCATGCACGCGATGCAGTACGAGATGACCTTGCCCGCCGACTACGACATGCGGATCGTCCGCGACCGCGTCGAGCGGCTCGGGCACTTCCTGGACGACTGGGACGGACTCGGCGTCAAGGCCTACCTGATGCGCGAGCGCGGGGTGCACGGCTCGCCGGTCAACCAGTACGCGCCCTTCTACCTGTGGAACACGATGGAGGGCATGAACTCCTTCCTGTGGGGCGGTCCGTTCCAGGGGCTGGTGGACGACTTCGGCCAGCCCGTGGTGCGGCAGTGGTCGGGGGTGGCCTGCGAGGACGGCGGTCGCGCCGACTCGGCCGCCGTCCTCGCGGTGCGGCAGCGGGTGCCCGTGCCTGAGGGGGTGGTGCTCTCCGAGTTCATGGCGGAGGCGGTGCGCGAGACCGGGCGGCTGGCCGCACGGGACGGCGCGGTGCTCGCGGCGACCGCGGTGGACACCGGCCGCTGGGAGCTGGTGCGCTTCTCGCTCTGGTCGCACGAGGCGCCGGACGCCGAGGGCGAGGTCTTCCGGGTCCTGCACCTGTCGGCGCCCGGACGCGAGACGCTGCCCCGGAGCCGGCAGTGGTGAGCGCCGTCCGCACGGTGCTCGGCGACCTCCCGCCCGCCGAGCTGGGCGTCACCGACTCCCACGACCACCTCTTCTTCCGCAGCCCCCGGCTGCCCGGCCAGGAACTGGACGACGCGCCGGCCGCGCGCGCGGAACTGGCCGCGTTCCGCGCGGCGGGCGGGTCGGCCGTCGTCCAGTGGACGCCGTACGGGCTGGGCCGCCGGGCCGCCGACCTGCCGCCGCTGTCCCGGGCCACCGGGGTGCACGTGGTGTGCGCGACGGGCCTGCACCAGGACGTCCACTACGCCGAGGACACGCCGGCCGCGCTGCGCGGCCGCCTCGCGGACGTGTTCGTCGCCGAACTCACCGAGGGCATCGGCGACACCGGGGTCCGGGCCGGGCTCGTCAAGGTCGCCGGCGGCTTCCACGGCCTCGACGCGCACGCCCGCTGGACCATGACCGCCGCGGCCGAGGCCCATCACGCCACCGGCGCGCCCGTCGCCGTGCACCTGGAGATGGGCACGGCCGCGCTCGACGTGCTGGACCTGCTCTGCGGCGAACTGGAGGTGCCGCCGCACCGGGTGATCCTCGGCCATCTGAACCGCTTCCCCGATTCCGTGCTGCACCGGCAGGCGGCCGAGTCGGGCTGCTACCTGGCGTTCGACGGCCCCTCCCGCACCCATCACGCCACCGACTGGCGGATGCCCGACGCCGTGCGGGCGTTGGCCGAGGGAGGTTTCGGCGACCGGCTGCTGCTCGGCGGTGACACGGTGGTCGCCGCCGCCCGCTCGGTCGACGGCGGCCCCGGGATGCCGTATCTGCTGCGCCGCGTCCGCCCGCGGCTGGCGGCCGAACTGGGCGCGGACCTGGTGGAGCAGGTCCTCACCGAGAACCCGGGCCGGGCCTTCGCCGTCGACTGGCGCTGAGCACCGGGGCCTCATCCGGACGGATCGCACCGGCCCCGTGCCCGACCGTCCCCCGGGGGTTCCGTCGGGCGCGGGGCCGGCGCACGCGTGAGGTCAGGCCGGCGCCGTCAGGGGGTCGTCCAGGACCGGCTGCCAGGCCAGTTCCGCCGCGCCGACCAGGCTGTTGTGGTCCAGGGTGCAGGGCAGGATGGGCACTCCGCCGCTCTGGCCCCACAGGCTGCGGTCGGCGACGACCGCGCGCAGCCGGTCCGGGGCGGCCTCCAGCAGGGTGCGGTGCAGTCCGCCGAGGATGATCCGGTCGGGGTTGAGGATGTTGACCAGTCCGGCCAGGCCCAGCCCGAGGCGGTCCACGAGCATCTGCACGGCCGTCCGGACGGCCGGGTCGTCGTGGTGGCCGCGGATCAGGTCGTCGGCCTGCTTGAGCAGCGACACCTCGGGGCCGGGCGCGCGGCCGGCGGCGGTGAGCAGGGCCAGCGGATCGGCCTCCACGTCCAGGCAGCCGCGGCTGCCGCAGTGGCAGGGGCGGCCCTCGGGGTTGACGGTGAGGTGCCCGACCTCCAGCGCCAGGCCCGAACTGCCCGTGTGCAGCCGCCCGTCCAGCACCAGCGCGCCGCCCACCCCGCGGTGCCCGGTGGCCACGCACAGCAGGTCGCGGGCGCCCCGCCCGGCGCCGTGCCGGTGCTCGGCGAGCGCGGCGAGGTTGACGTCGTTGGCGGCGAACGCCGGTCCGGTGATCCCGGCGGCGCGCACGCACTCGGTGAAGATCCGCCGCACCGGCGCGCCCACCGGCCAGGCCAGGTGGAGCGGGTTGAGGGCCGTGCCGTCCGGTTCGGCGACCGCGGACGGCACCGCGAGTCCGGCGCCGACGCAGCGCCGGCCGGTGGCGCACAGCAGCTCCGCGCCGGCCTCGACGACCGAGCCGAGCACCTTGGCCGGGTCGGCGTCCACGGTCTCGCAGCCGGGCGCGGTGGCCACGATCCGGCCGCCGAGGCCCACCAGGGCGGCCCGGAACCCGTCGGCGTGCACCTGCGCGGCGAGGGCGACGGGCCCGTCCTCGGCGACCGAGAGACGGTGCGAGGGCCGGCCCTGCGAACCGGCCGCCGCGGCCGGGCGGGCGTCCACCCTGATCAGGCCGAGGGCCTCCAGTTCGGCGGCGACCGCGCCGGCCGTCGCCCGGGTCACCCCCAGCTCGGCGGTGAGCACGGCACGGGTCGGGGCACGCCCGGTGTGCACCAGCTCCAGCGCGGGCCCGAGCGCGCCGCGCCCCCGGTCAAGCCGCGTCCTCGAGGTGGTCCCTTCCCCCGCCGCCCGGGGGTCAGCCTTGCCGCTCATGAGGGCGAGTCTGTCATGATCCGCCGTCCCGGCCGCCCGGGGTCCGGGGCCCGGCTCAGCTCCGCCGTCCGCCCCGTCCCGGTCCGGGCGGGACGCTCTCCAGGCCGCTCACCCGCAGCGTGACGTTCAGCCGCCCGGTCAGCCCCAACTCGCCCGGGGCGGTGCCCGCGTGCACCCGCGGCACGCCGTGGTACGCGAACCGGGCGGGGCCGCCGAACACGAACAGGTCGCCGCTGCGCAGCTCCACGTCCGTCCACGGCCGGGTACGGGTGTCGGAGTTGCCGAAGCGGAAGACGCAGGTGTCGCCGAGGCTCAGCGACACCACCGGCGCGGCGGACTTCTCGTCGGCGTCGCGGTGCATGCCCATCCGGGCGTCGGCGTCGTAGAAGTTGATCAGCGCGATGTCGTACGTCGCCTGCCGCGCCGCCTGCGGCCCCAGGGCGTCGCGCACCGCGCGCCGGCCCAGTTCGCCCAGCCAGGCCGGGAACGGCTTCACCGGCGCGCCGTCCCCGTCGGCGACGGTGCGGGCGTAGGCGTAGGGATACCAGTGCCAGCCCAGGCAGACCTGGCGGGCGGTCATCGCGCCGCCGCCGGGGGTGCGCACCGTGCGCAGACCGGCCGGCGGGCGGGCCCAGCCCCGGCAGGCGTCCAGCAGCTCGCGCTGGCGCGCCGGGTCCAGCCAGTCGGGGACGTGCACCGCGCCCGGCGCGATCTCGGCCCGGCGGCGCGGGAACAGCTCGGCGTCCATGCCCCCATCCTCCCGCACGGGATCCTCCCGCGGCCGCCGTCGGCCGACGCCATCCTGAGCTGCGGCTCGGCTAGCCTGGACGGACGATGAACGACCGTATGACGACTCCCTGGGGCGAGCCGGCCCTGTCCCGCTTCCCCGTGGACCCGCGCGACCGGCTGCGCGCCTGGGACGCCTCCGACGCCTATCTCCTGCGGCACCTGGCCGACGAGGCCATCGACCTGTCCGGGACGGTCGTGGTCGTCGGCGACCGGTGGGGCGCGCTGGTCACGGCGCTGGCCGGGCACCGGCCGACGCAGATCACCGACTCCCACCTCGGGCAGGAGGCGACCCGCCGCAACCTCGCCCGCAACGGCGCCGAACCCGGCGCGGTGCGCCTGCTCACCACGCAGGACCCGCCGCCGGAGCGGATCGACGTCCTCCTGGTGCGGGTGCCCAAGAGCCTCGCGCTGCTGGAGGACCAGCTGCTGCGGCTGGCGCCCGCCGTGCACGCGGGCACGGTCGTCGTGGGCACGGGCATGGTGAAGGAGATCCACACCTCCACGCTGGAGCTGTTCGAGCGGATCCTCGGCCCGACCCGGACCACGCTCGCCGAGCGCAAGGCCCGGCTGATCCTGTGCGCCCCCGACCCGTCCCTCGCACGGCCCGCCAACCCGTGGCCGTACACCTACACGCTGCCCGACGGCATCGGCGCGGTCTCCGGCCGGACGGTCGTCAACCACGCCGGGGTGTTCTGCGCGGACCGGCTCGACATCGGCACCCGCTTCCTCCTCCAGCACCTGCCCGACGGCGAGGGCGCCCGCCGGATCGTGGACCTGGGCTGCGGCAACGGTGTGGTGGGCACCGCGATGGGCCTGGCGCACCCGGAGGCCGAGGTGCTGTTCACCGACGAGTCGTTCCAGGCGGTGGCCTCGGCCGAGGCGACGTACAAGGCGAACGGGGTGCCGGGGCACGCCGAGTTCCGGGTCGGCGACGGGCTGAACGGGGTGCCGGACGGCAGTGTGGACCTGGTGCTCAACAATCCGCCGTTCCACTCCCACCAGGCGACGACGGACGACACGGCGTGGCGCATGTTCACCGGGGCGCGGCGCGCGCTGCGCCCCGGCGGCTCGCTGTGGGTGATCGGCAACCGGCACCTGGGCTACCACGTGAAGCTGCGCCGGCTGTTCGGCGACAGCGAACTGGTGGCGAGCGACCCGAAGTTCGTGCTGTTGCGGGCGGTCAAGCGGTAGGCGTCGCGCGGGGCGTGCCGATCACCCCGAGCAGGCGGGTCACCTCCTCCACCATCGCCTCCCGGCCCACCCCGAGGTACTTGCGGGAGTCGACCGCCTCGGGACGGGCGGCGAGGAAGTCGCGGATGGCGCCGGTCATGGCGATGTTGAGGGCGGTGCCGACGTTGACCTTGGCGATGCCGCCGGCGACCGCCTCGGTCAGCTCGGCGTCGGCCAGGCCGGAGGAGCCGTGCAGGACCAGCGGCACGTCCAGGGCGCCGGCGAGGCGTTTCAGCAGGTCGTGGTCGAGGGCGGCGGTGCGCTCGGTCATGGCGTGCGCGTTGCCGACGGCCACGGCCAGGGCGTCCACCCCGGAGCCGGTGACGAAGGCGTGCGCCTCGCCGGGGTCGGTGCGGGCGCCGGGGGCGTGGGCGTCCAGCGGCGGCCGGCCGTCCTTGCCGCCGACCTGGCCCAACTCGGCCTCGATCCACAGCCCTTGCGCGTGCGCCCATTCGGCGGCGGCCCGGGTCGCGGCGAGGTTGTCCGCGTAGGGCAGCCGGGAGGCGTCGTACATCACGGAGCTGAAGCCGGCCTCGGGCGCCTGGCGCAGCAGTTCGTCGCTCTGCACGTGGTCGAGGTGGAGCGCGACGGGCACGGCGGCGGCGCGGGCGGCGGCGACGGCCGCCCGGGCCAGCGGCAGCAGCCGTCCGTAGCGGAACCGCACCGCGTTCTCGCTGATCTGGAGGAGGACGGGCGTGCCGGCCGCCTCGGCGCCGGCGACGACGGCCTCGACGTGTTCCAGCGTGATGACGTTGAAGGCGACGACGGCGGAGCGCGCGGTGGCGGCGCCGGCGACCAGGTCGCCGGTGGCTGCGAGTGGCACGGCCTGTCCTTTCCGTTGAGGGTGACGGGGCGTCAGGAGGCGAGGATCACCGAGCGGGTGAGATGGCGCGGCCGGTCCGGGTCGAGACCGCGGGCGGCGGCGACGGCGACGGCGAGCCGCTGGGCGCGGACGAGTTCGGCGAGCGGGTCGAGTCCGCTCTCGACCCACAGCCCGCCCGTGGCGCGCACCTGTCCGGCCAGTCCCTCGGGCGCCGGACCGAGCATCCAGGCGGCGGTGCCTTCGGTGGTGATGCTGATGGGGCCGTGCCGGTACTCCATCGCCGGGTACGCCTCGGTCCAGGACAGCGACGCCTCGCGCATCTTCAGCCCGGCCTCGTTGGCGAGCCCCACCGTCCAGCCGCGGCCCAGGAAGGTGAACTGCCCGCACTCCACGAGCCCTTCGGGCAGCGGCGCGGTCAGCGCGGTGCGGGCGTCCTCGACGACGGCGTCGGTGTGCAGACCGAGGTGGGCGCGCAGCAGGGTGAGCGCGGTGGTGGCGAACCGGGTCTGCACGACGGAGCGTTCGTCGGCGTAGTCCAGGACGACCACGTCGTCCGCGGCCGCCATCACCGGCGTGTCCGGGTCGGCGGTGACGGCCGTGGTGCGGGTACGCCCCTTCGACCGTGCGAGCAGGTCGAGCACCTCGGTGGTGGTGCCGGAGCGGGTGAGGGCGAGGACGCGGTCGTAGGAGCGGCCGTGGGGGAACTCCGAGGCGGCGAAGGCGTCGGTCTCGCCCTGGCCCGCGTTCTCGCGCAGGGCGGCGGCGGCCTGGGCCATGAAGTACGACGTGCCGCAGCCGACGATCGCGACCCGCTCCCCCGGCGCGGGCAGCGCCCGGCCGTGTCCGGCGGCGTCGGCGGCGACGCGGGCCCAGCACTCGGGCTGACTGGTCAGCTCGTCCTCGACATGGCTCATGGCACACCCTCCCGGTCCACTGATCGTTCTTGCAAGATAGCGCCGAGTTTCAAGCACGATCAAGCATTTCGCCTCGTAGGGGGTGCGTTAGGGTCACGGAGGACCGAGGAACGGAGGCCGCCGATGTCGCGCGACGCCCGCTGGAAGACGCTGCTGGAACTGCTCGTCGAGCGCGGCCGGCTGGACGTCGAGGAGGCCGCGGCGCGCCTCGAGGTGTCGGCCGCGACGATCCGGCGGGACTTCGACCAGCTCGCCGAGCAGCAGATGCTGGTGCGCACCCGGGGCGGCGCGGTCGTGCACGGCGTCTCCTACGAACTGCCGCTGCGCTACAAGACGGCCCGGCGCGCGGGCGAGAAGCAGCGGATCGCCGAGGCGGTGGCGGAGCTCGTCGCGCCGGGCGAGGCGGTGGGCCTGACCGGCGGCACCACCACCACGGAGGTGGCCCGCGCCCTGGCGGTGCGCGCCGACCTCACCGCCGGCTCGCCCGCCCTGACCGTGGTCACCAACGCGCTCAACATCGCCAACGAGCTGGCGGTACGGCCCCAGTTCAAGATCGTGCTGACCGGCGGGGTGGCGCGCCCGCAGTCGTACGAGCTGATCGGACCGCTGGCGGACGGGGTGCTGAGCCAGATCACGCTGGACGTGGCGGTGCTCGGCGTGGTCGCCCTGGACGTCACGCACGGCGCGGCGGCGCACGACGAGGCGGAGGCCGCCATCAACCGGCTGCTGTGCGAGCGCGCCGAGCGGGTGGTGGTGGCCGCGGACTCCAGCAAGCTGGGGCGGCGCGCCTTCGCCCGGATCTGCCCGGTGGAGTCGGTCGACACGCTGGTCACGGACTCGGCGGCGGACCAGGACGCGGTGCGCAGGTTCGAGGAGGCGGGGGTCCGGGTCGTCACGGTGTGAGCCGGGCGGGTCGCGTGGCCGGGGCGTGTCCGCCGGCCGGGGCAGGCCCGCCGGCCGGGGCAGGTCCGCCAGTCGCGGGCGGGCCGGGTGGTCAGGTGCGGGTCGCGTGGTCAGGTGCGCAGGAAGCCGACGCCGCGGCCGTCGTTGCAGCCGGCGGGCACCGGGCGGTCGTCGGCGGCCGGACCGCTCTGGTGGGCCTTGAGGGCCACGCTCATCAGGGACAGCAGCAGATCGACGTCGGCGGAGGCGTCGAGGCGGATCGTCACCCACGACGAGCCGGGCACGATCCGCAGGGCGGCGAAGCGTCTCAGGTCGCCCGCCAGCCGGCGTATGGCCCGGTCGGTCAGCTTGAGGTCGACATCGCGTTCGGAGTGGAAGTGGGCGATCTCCCCGTACGGCGAGCTGAGCGCCTGCCCGGCGCCACAGCTCGGCACCGCTTCCATCAGGTCGGGCCAGGTGGCCAGTTGGGCGAAGGCATGCGCGGCGAGCGTCATGGCACCATCATGACGCGCTCACCGCACGGCAACCGGGACGTGAGCGAGCCTTAACCGATCCGTGTCCGAATCCGGCCGGACCGCCTTTTCCGTCCCGCGCCGGGGCTTCCGATCGCCACAGGGGGCACACTGGCAGTAGGAGCCCGTCGGTGCACGAGGGGGTGTCGAAAGTGACACGTCGTGCGGGAGTGCGGCTGTGGCGGTTGCGGCGCAATCCGCTCCGGCGGACCAGTGATGTCGTGGAGGCGTGGATCCTGATCTCCGCCTGGGTGCTCGCGCTGGCGGGCGCGCTGGTGGCGGGGCTGCTGACGGCGGGCGCCGTGCAGCGGACCGCGGACCGCGTCCGGGAGCAGACCCACGCCGTGTCGGCCGTGCTGGCCGGGGAACCGGCGGCGGGCGCCGCCGCGCGGCCGGCCGGCGGGGCACTGGTGTGGGGTGCCGTGCGCTGGACGGACGCCGCCGGCGTGACGCACACCGACCGGACCAGGGTGCCGGCCACCGCCGCGCCCGGCGCCCGCGTCACGGTATGGACGAACGCACGCGGCGCCCTGACGGCCCCGCCGCCGTCCGCCGCCGACACCGCCTTCCAGACGGTGCTGGGCGGCCTGTGGGCCGGCACGGCCGCCGCGGGCCTCGTCCTCGGCGGCGCCAGACTGGCCCGCACCCGCCTCGACCGCCGCCGCTTCGACCAGTGGGCCGAGGAATGGGCCCGGGTCGACACCTGGGGCCGCAAGACGGGCTGACCGGCCCCGACGCCGCGCCGAACGACCGGCCGCCCGCCCGGACCCGGATCGAGACCGGGCGGACGCCCGCCGAATGTTCGGCCCCCGCCAGACCCGGACTGGATGCCGCCGGACCCGGACTGAACCCCGCCAGATCCGGACCGAACCGGACGGCCGCCGCGCCGAACGACCGACTGCCCGCCGCCCCGCACCGGAGCGGGCAGCGCCCCGCCGAAGGTTCTGCGCCCGCCGGACCGGACTGGACACCGGCCGGACCGGACTGGACCAGACAGCGCCGCGCCGAATGACGGGCTGCCCGCCGCCCCTGTACCGGACCGGGCGGCGCCGCGCCGAGCGACCGGCCGCCCGCCGCCCCCGGACCGGACCGGCGTATCCCCCGCCGTCGCCGCACCGTCCCTTCCCCCGCCTCCCTCCGCTCGTCGCCAACCGCCCCTTGCCCGTGAGGTGCGCGCACTTCTAGCCTGAGTTTGTGCCGCTCATAAACAAAGTCCGTCCGCACAGTGCCGTGCCGGACCACTCCCTCACCCGGCTCCGGGTCGCCCTGACCGCCTTCTTCGCCCTCGACGGCTTCGTCTTCGCGGGCTGGGTGGTGCGCATCCCGGCCGTCAAACAACAGACCCACGCCTCCGCCGGCGACCTCGGTCTCGCCCTCCTCGGCGTGTCGGCCGGCGCCGTGGTCACGATGACCCTCACCGGACGCCTGTGCCGCCGCTACGGCAGCCATCCGGTCACCGTCGTCTGCGCCGTCCTGCTCTCCCTCAGCGTCGCCCTGCCCCCGCTCACCCACTCGGCCTGGGCACTGGGCGCGGTGCTGCTGGCCTTCGGCGCCTCGTACGGCGGCATCAACGTCGCCTTCAACAGCGCGGCCGTCGATCTGGTGGCCGCGCTGCGCCGGCCGGTGATGCCGACCTTCCACGCCGCCTTCAGTCTGGGCGGCATGCTGGGCGCGGGGCTCGGCGGCCTCGTGGCCGGTTCCGTGTCCCCCACCCGCCATCTGCTGGGCCTGACGCTGATCGGCCTGCTCGTCACCGCCGCCGCCGGCCCCACCCTGCTGCGCCACCCCGCCCCGGCGCGGCCGGACGACGGCGGGCCGACGGGCGCAGACCGGTCGGCGGGTCCGTCCCGGGCCGCGGACCCGCGCCGCCCCGACGCCCGCCGCACCCGCGGCCTCGTCGTGATCCTCGGCCTCATCGCCCTGTGCACCTCCTACGGCGAGGGCGCGATGGCCGACTGGGGCGCCCTGCACTTCCAGCAGGACCTGGACGCCTCGGCGGGGGTGGCGGCCGCCGGCTACTCCTGTTTCGCCCTGGCGATGACCGCGGGACGGCTGACCGGGACCACGCTCCTGGAACGCCTCGGCCGGTCCCGGACCATCGTGGCCGGCGGCGCCACCGCGGCGGCCGGGATGCTGCTCGGCTCGCTGGCGCCGTCCGTGTGGGCGGCGCTGCTCGGCTTCGCCGTGACCGGGCTCGGACTCGCCAACGTCTTCCCGGTCACCGTGGAACGCGCCGGCGCCCTGGCCGGCCCCGGCGGAGTCGCGGTCGCCTCCACGCTCGGCTACGGCGGCATGCTGCTCGGTCCTCCGGCCATCGGGTTCATGGCCGACTGGTTCTCGCTGCCGGCCGCGCTCACCAGCGTCGCCGTCCTGGCCGCCGTCGCCGCCGTGATCGGCTTCGCTGAACGGCGGTCGTACGAGCAGTGAGCGGCGTACGAGTGAGCCGCGCGGGTCACCCGTACGCCTGACCGGCTCGGGTCACCGCGCCGGAGCCGCGCTCTCGCCGCCCTCCTCGTAGACCTTGGCGTCGGAGGGCGCCGGGCGTTCGACGCGGCAGACCAGGGAGTCGTCGACGACGTCGGCCACGATGGTGTCCCCGGGGTCGGCCTCGTCGGCCAGCAGCAGCGACGCGATACGGTTGTCCAGCTCCGTCTGGATCGTGCGGCGCAGCGGGCGGGCGCCGAACTCGGGCTGGTGGCCGTGGGCGACGAGGAGTTTCTTCGCCGCGTCGGTGACCTCCAGCTCCAGGCCCTGGGCGCGCACCCGCCGACGGCTGTTGTCCAGGAGCAGGTCCACGATCCGGTTCAGCTCCCCCTCGCCGAGCCCGTGGAAGATGATGATGTCGTCGATCCGGTTGAGGAACTCGGGCAGGAACCTGCCGCGCAGGTCCTCCATCAGCTGGTCCTTGATGTCGGCGACGTCGCCGTGGTGGGCGAGGATGCGCTGCGCGCCGATGTTGGAGGTCATCACGACCACGGTGTTGCGGAAGTCGACGGTACGGCCCTGCGCGTCGGTGAGCCGTCCGTCGTCCAGAACCTGGAGCAGGGCGTTGAAGACGTCCGGGTGCGCCTTCTCCACCTCGTCGAACAGCAGCACACTGTAGGGCTGGCGGCGGACCTTCTCGGTGAGCTGGCCGGCCTCCTCGTGGCCGACGTATCCGGGCGGGGCGCCGACCAGGCGGGAGACGGTGTGCTTCTCCTGGAACTCGCTCATGTCGAAGCGGACGAGCCGGTTCTCGTCGCCGAAGAGGAGTTCGGCGAGCGCCTTGGCCAGCTCGGTCTTGCCGACGCCGGTCGGGCCGAGGAACAGGAAGGAGCCGACGGGGCGGTTCGGGTCGCCCATGCCGGCCCGGCTGCGGCGCACCGCCTGCGCGATGGCGGTGACGGCCTCGTCCTGTCCGACCACCCGGTCGTGCAGCGCCTCCTCCAGCTTCAGCAGCCGTTCCTTCTCGCTCTCGGTCAGCTGGGAGACGGGGATGCCGGTGCGCCGGGAAAGCACGTCGGCGATGTCGTCCACGGTCACCTCCAGCACGCCCTCGCGCCGCTCGGCCAGGCCCGCCAGCTCGGCCTCCACCTCCGCGATGCGGTCCTTCAGGTCGCTGGCCCGCTCGAAGTCCTCGGCGCCGACGGCCTGGTCCTTCTCGCGGCGCAGCTTGGCGAGCCGGTCCTCGCCGTCGGCGACCTCGGTGGAGCGGCCCAGGGAACGCAGCCGTACCCGGGCGCCGGCCTGGTCGAGCAGGTCGATGGCCTTGTCGGGCAGGAAGCGGTCGGAGACGTAGCGGTCGGACAGCTCGGCCGCCGCGGCGAGGGCGTCGTCGCTGTAGCGGACCTGGTGGTGGGCCTCGTAGGAGTCGCGCAGGCCCTCCAGGATCTGCACGGTCTCCTCGACGCTCGGTTCGGGCACCATGACGGGCTGGAAGCGGCGCTCCAGGGCGGCGTCCTTCTCGACGTAGCGCCGGTACTCGTCCAGCGTGGTGGCGCCGACGACGTGCAGCTCGCCGCGGGCCAGGGCCGGCTTGAGGATGTTGCCCGCGTCCATGGAACCCTCGCCGGTGGCGCCGGCGCCGACGACGGTGTGCAGTTCGTCGAGGAAGAGGATCGTGGACTCGGAGGCGGCCTTCACCTCGTCGATGACATTCTTCAACCGCTCCTCGAACTGGCCGCGGTACTGGGCGCCGGCCACCAGCCCGGTCAGGTCGAGGGCGACGACCCGCTTGTTCTCCAGCGTCTTGGGCACGTCCCCGGCGACGATCCGCTGGGCGAGCCCCTCGACGATGGCGGTCTTGCCGACGCCCGGCTCGCCGATCAGGACGGGGTTGTTCTTGGAGCGGCGGGACAGGATCTCCACGGTCTGCTCGATCTCCAGGGCGCGGCCGACCACCGGGTCCAGCTTTCCGTCGCGCGCCTCCTCGGTGAGGTCGCGGCCGTACTGGTCGAGGGTGGGCGTGTCGCTCGGCTTCTCGCCGCCGCCCGCCGCGGCCTCACCGCGGACCGCCTCCTCGGCGCTGCGGCGCAGCCGCTCCGTCTCCAGGCCGTGCGAGGCCAGGACGCGGCCCGCCGCGGTGCCCGGCGTGTCCAGGAGGGCGCCGAGCAGGTGCTCGGGGCCGATGTAGGAGACTCCGGCGGCCCGGGAGCGTTCGTAGGCGCGCAGCAGCACCCGCTTGGCGGCCGGGGTGAGGCCGGGCTCGGCGGAGGGGGTGCCGCTCTCGCCCGGCAGCGCGGCGGCCAGATCTGCGCCGAGCCGCTCGGGGTCGGCGCCGGCCTGGCTGAGCAGACCGCGGGTGGGGTCCACCTGGGTGCACGCCCACAGCAGGTGCTCGGTGTCCAGGTCGGAGCTGCCGTCCTCGGCCGCCCGCCGGGTGGCGGTGTTGATCAGCTCGCGGGCGGACTCGGTCAGCAGCCGCCCGATCGGCACCCGCTGCACCTGGGGCGGCGAGGCGGCCGGCGTCATGCCGAAGAAGCGGTTGAGGATCTCGGAGAACGGGTCCTGGCCGCCGAATGAGGCGCCGAAGGGAGACATCGTCATGGTCGCCGTCCGCAGCGTGGGGAACGTGGGAAAGGAGTCACCCCCCAGCCCACCCCGTCCCGTGCGCCGCCGCAACGCGGCGTACGCCGACCCGGTGCCGGCCCGGCTTGTCCACCGGAGCCCACCTTCCTCCCGGACGGGCCGGACTCCACCGGATGGTCCGGTCCCCGCCTGGCGACCCGGGTTCCCCCTGGCGAGCCGAACTCCGCCGGGCGCCCCGGGGTTACCCCGGCAGGCCGAGCGCCACCTGGCAGCCGGGCTCCGACGGACAGCCGAGCGCCACCTGGCAGTCGGGCTCCGCCGGGCGGCCGGGATCCGCAAGGCGGGCCGTTCGCGTCCCGCAGGTCAAGATCCCTCTGTCGCGGATGCCGCCGTCTCGGGCAGACTGCCGCGAATGAAGACTGCCGAATTCCTTGACGCGCTCGACCGGGAGGGGCGGCTGCTGGCCGCGGCGGCCGACGAGGCGGGCACCGACGCCGAGGTGCCGACCTGCCCGGGGTGGCGGGTGCGGGACCTGCTGGAGCACACGGGCCTGGTGCACGAGTGGGCCGCCGCGTTCGTCGCGGACGCGCTCACCTCCCCGCGCCCCCTGGGCGATCCGCCGAAGCTCGACGGCGCCGAACTGGTGGCCTGGTACCGCGACGCGCACCGCCGGCTGGTGCGGACCCTGGCCGAGGCGCCCGCCGACGTGGAGTGCTGGACGTTCCTTCCCGCGCCCCAGTCGCCGCCCTCGGCGCTGGCCTTCTGGACCCGGCGGCAGGCGCACGAGACGGCCGTGCACCGCGTCGATGCCGAGTCGGCGCGCGGCGGCGACCCCACGGCGATCGGCGCCGGCTTCGCCGTGGACGGCATCGACGAGCTGCTGCGCGGCTTCCACGCCCTCCCCAGGAGCCGCGTCCGCTCCCCCGAACCGCGCGTCCTGCGGGTGCGCGCCACGGACGCCGCCGAGGCCGACGAGGCGGTGTGGACCGTACGGCTGTCGGACGGGCCGCCGGTCACGGACCGAGGCGCGCGGGGCACGGCCGACGCCGAACTCTCCGGACCCGCCGACCAGTTGTATCTGGCGCTGTGGAACCGGGCGCCGATGCCAGAGGCGGCGGGCGACGCGTCGCTGGCCGCGCTGTGGCGGGAGACCTCGGCGATCGGCTGAGCCGCCGGGGGATCCGGCGGCCGGGCAGGCCGGTCGTACGGCGCTCCGGCGGCGGGGGTCAGGGCTCCAGGCCCACGCCCCGCGCCAGCCGGACCGCCGCGTGCCGGAAGAACGGCTCGCGGTCCTCCACCACGCGGTGGAACTGTCCGAACAGCTCGAACCCGACCAGGCCGTACAGCTGCGCCCAGGCCGCGACGAGCGCCGTCACGGCCTCGGGGGGCAGGCCGGGAGCGAGGTCGGCGGTCATCCGCTCGGCCTCCCGGCCCAGTTCGGCGGGGAGCGCGGGACCGGTCAGGCGGCCTTCCTCGTGGGCGTCGCGGACGATGCCGATGAGGAGGAGGCCGACGCGGGCCGCGGCCGGCACGGTCGTCTGCGGCGCGGTGTAGCCGGGCACGGGCGAGCCGTAGATCAGGGCGTACTCGTGCGGGTGGGCGAGGGCCCAGGCGCGCACCGCGACGCAGACGGCGGTCCAGCGTTCGAGGGGGGCGGCGTCCGCGACCGCGTGGTGGGCCTTCTCTGCGGCGGCGCCCAGGGAGTCGTAGGCGTCGATGATGAGCGCGGTGAGCAGGTCGTCGCGGCTGGGGAAGTACCGGTACAGCGCGGAGGAGACCATGCCCAGTTCACGGGCCACGGCGCGCAGCGAGAGCTTGGCGGCGCCCTCGGCGGCCAGTTGACCGCGCGCCGCCTCCTTGATGGCCGCGGTGATCTCCGTCCTGGCCCGTGCGCGGGCTCCCTTGGCGGTGTTCATGGGAGAAGTGTTCCACGGATCCGGAGCACCGCACACAAAAGAGAACGGTGAACACAGAGGAGAGCGGCGAACTCAAAAGAGAGCACTGCTCTTGCTTCGGAGCGGCGATCCGGGCACACTGATGACCGGAAGCGAGAGCACTGCTCTCCCGAATCTGTGGGGGTCGCCATGTCGTCGTCGCCGTACTACCTCAAGGGCAGCGCGCTGAACGTCCGTCTGAACGGCGTCGTCGGGTGGCTGGCCCGGCACGGACTGAGCCTCGCCGGCTCGGCCGAGCTGTCCGTGCGGGGCCGCAAGAGCGGCCGGCTCCAGCGCGTCCCGGTCAACCCGCACACCCACGGTGGGGCGCAGTACCTCGTCTCGGCGCGCGGCCACTCCCAGTGGGTGCGCAACATGCGCGCCGCCGGCGGCGGGGAGCTGCGGGTGGGGCGCAAGGTGCGGGAGTTCACCGCGGTGGAGCTTCCCGACGCGGAGAAGCTCCCGATCCTGCGGACCTATCTGGAACGGTGGGGCTGGCAGGTCAACGAGTACTTCCAGGGGGTCACGGCCGCCTCCTCGGACGAGGAGATCACCGCGGCGGCCGCCGACCACCCGGTCTTCCGCATCACGGTCGGGAACTGACCGCCCTCAGGGGCCGGCCGCGACAGGGGCCGGTCGCGGCGGGGGCCGGCCGCGGTCAGGAAGCGGGCTCGTCCTCCGCCGGCTCGTCCTCGGCGGGCGGCGCGACCGGTTCGACGGGCCTGCGGTCCATCACGGACAGCGCCCGCTGGGCCATCGGGTGGCTGCGGACCAGCTCACCGAGCGAGGTCGAGCCCTGGGTGATGTCCTTGAACGCCTTCCAGGCGGGGCGGAAACCGGTCAGGGCGGCGTGGAAGAGGCCGGGACGGCGCTCGAAGATCCCCAGCATCCGCTTGCCGACGGCCATCTCGACGCCGAGCCCCGCCTTGATCGCGAACGCGTAGTTCAGCGCCTGACGCCGGGCGTCGACCGCGTCGTGCGCCTCGGCGATCCGCACCGCCCACTCCCCCGCGAGCCGGCCCGAGCGCAGCGCGAACGAGATGCCCTCGCGCGTCCACGGCTCCAGCATCCCGGCGGCGTCCCCGCACACCAGCACCCGCCCGCGCGACAGCGGTGAGTCTTCGGCGCGGCAGCGGGTCAGATGTCCGGAGGAGATGCTCGGCTCGAAGCCGGCCAGGCCCAGGCGGGCGATGAAGTCCTCCAAGTACCGCTTGGTGGCGGCGCCTTCACCGCGGGCGGAGATCACGCCGACCGTGAGGGTGTCGCCCTTGGGGAACACCCAGCCGTAACTGCCGGGAATCGGCCCCCAGTCGATCAGCACCCGCCCGCGCCAGTCCTCGGCGACGGTCTCGGGCACCGGGATCTCCGCCTCCAGACCGAGGTCCACCTGGTCCAGTTTCACGCCGACGTGCGCGCCTATGCGGCTGGCGCTGCCGTCGGCGCCGACCACCGCACGGGCCAGCACCGTCTCGCCGCCCTGGAGCACCACGGCGACCGTGCGCCGGTCCGGCACCGCGGAGCCGTGCTGCTCGACCCGGGACACGGTGGCGCCGGTACGCAGTTCGGCGCCGGCCTTCTGCGCGTGCTCGACCAGCTGCTGGTCGAACTCGGGCCGGTTGATCAGGCCGAACATCATCTGCCGGGAGCGGCGGGTGCGGGTGAAGCGCCCGTTGTTGGAGAAGGTCACCGCGTGCACACGGTCCTTGAACGGCAGTTCGAAGCCGGGCGGCAGCGAGTCGCGCGAGGGGCCGATGATGCCGCCGCCGCACGTCTTGTAGCGCGGCAGTTCCGCCTTCTCCAGCAGCAGCACGCGCCGTCCCGCGACCGCCGCCGCGTAGGCGGCCGAGGCCCCCGCCGGTCCCGCGCCCACCACGACGACGTCCCACACCTGCCGCACGTCGTCTGCCGAAGAGTTGTCGCTGCTCACGATGGTCTACCGCTCCAGATCAAGCCGACTGCCGCTGCTGTCTCCCGCATCCTACGGCGGTCTGCGGCCAGGTCCTCTGTGGGAGGATCAGCGGTGTGGGCGACCCGCCCGCCGCACGGCGCCCACACCCATCCGATCACCCGGAAAACGGACGTACCCGAAGTACCGACGAAGGTACTCACGAGTGCAACGTCGCACCCACAAGGAGCGTGCCCATGTCGTCGAATCCGGTCGCCGAGACCGTCGCCGCCCTGCTGCCCAGGGCCCGGGCGGAACTCGCCGAACTGGTGGCCTTCAAGTCGGTCGCGGACTTCGAGCAGTATCCGCGCGGCGAGAGCGAGGGCGCGGCGAACTGGATCGCCGACGCGCTGCGCGCCGAGGGATTCACCGACGTCGCCCTGCTCGACACCCCGGACGGCACCCAGTCGGTGTACGGCTACCTGCCCGGGCCCGAGGGCGCGAAGACGGTGCTCCTGTACGCCCACTACGACGTGCAGCCGCCGCTGGACGAGGCCGCCTGGATCAGCCCGCCGTTCGAGCTGACCGAGCGCGACGGCCGCTGGTACGGGCGCGGCGCCGCCGACTGCAAGGGCGGGGTCATCATGCACCTGCTCGCGCTGCGCGCGCTGAAGGCCGACGGCGGCATACCGGTCTCCGTCAAGATCATCGCGGAGGGCTCGGAGGAGCAGGGCACCGGCGGTCTGGAGCGCTACGCCGAGGAGCACCCCGAGCTGCTCACGGCCGACACCATCGTGATCGGCGACGCCGGCAACTTCCGCGTCGGCCTGCCCACCGTCACCTCCACCCTGCGCGGCATGGCCATGGTCCGGGTCCAGGTCGACACCCTGGCGGGCAACCTGCACTCCGGGCAGTTCGGCGGCGCCGCCCCCGACGCGCTCGCCGCGCTGATCCGCGCCCTGGACTCACTGCGCGCCGAGGACGGCTCCACGACCGTGGACGGTCTGGCCGGCGACTTCGCCTGGGACGGACTCCAGTACGACGAGGAGCAGTTCCGCGCGGACGCCAAGGTGCTCGACGGGGCCGAGCTGATCGGCTCCGGCACGGTCGCCGACCGCATCTGGGCCCGCCCGGCCGTCACCGTCCTCGGCATCGACTGCCCGCCGGTCGTCGGCGCCACCCCGTCCGTGCAGGCCGGCGCGCGCGCCCTGGTGAGCCTGCGGGTGCCGCCGGGCATCGACGCCGGCGAGGCCGCCAAGCTGCTCCAGGCCCATCTGGAGGCGCACACGCCGTGGGGCGCCCGGGTGCGCACCGAGGTGGTCGGCCAGGGCCAGCCCTTCCGCGCGGACACCACCAGCCCGGCCTACCAGGCGATGGCCGACGCGATGGGAGTCGCCTACCCCGGCAAGGAGATGCAGTACGCCGGCCAGGGCGGCTCCATCCCGCTGTGCAACACCCTCGCCTCGCTCTACCCGCGGGCCGAGATCCTGCTCATCGGCCTGAGCGAGCCCGAGGCGCAGATCCACGCCGTGAACGAGAGCGTCTCCCCCGAGGAACTGGAGCGCCTGTCGGTCGCGGAGGCGCTGTTCCTGCGCAACTACGCCGCGAGCTGAGCCCGCCGCCCGCTCCGCCGCGGTCCCACGCCCGCCCTGAGGACCGCCCCGCCCGGGGTGAGGGTCCTCGGGGCGGATGACGCGGCCCTGCCGAGCGGACACGGCCCACTCCTGCCAGACGAGCACGGCCCGGTCCCGCCGGGGGCACGGCCCGATCCCGCCAGGGGCACAACGCTGGCCCTGCCGGGGCACGGTCCAGTCCGCCGGGGGTACGGCCTAGTGCCGCCATGCGGCACAGCCCCAGTCCCGCCAGGACACAGCGCTGGCCCCGCCGGGGCCCAGCCCAGTCCCACAGGGCGGGCACAGCCCACTCTTGCCAGGCGAGCACGGCCTGGTCCCGCCGGGGGCACGGCCCAGTCCCGCCAGGGCACAACGCTGGCCCCATCAGGGCACGCCCCAGTCCCACAGGGCGGGCACGGCCCACTCCTGCCAGACGGGCACGGCCCCAGTCCCGCCAGGGGCACAACGCCGGCCCAGCCGGGGCACGGCCCAGTCATGCCGGGCGGGCACCGTCTCGGTTTGCCGCGCCCGGCGTCGAGTCGAGGTCGTCCGGCCAGGGCGGGCCGGGGCCTTCTCCCGCGAGGCGGTGGAGAGGCGTGCGTCCCGTGCGGGACTGGGCGGAACGCCCGCAGGCCGCCCCCGCACGGGCTCAGGACGCCCGTCAGCCGACCGGCACCCCCGCCTCCAGGTACATCACCGCGCCGCGTTCCCGGGCCCGCAGCGCCCAGCGCAGGCGCTCGTAGCGGACGGGCGGCAGCAGGGTCGCGGCCTCCCGCTCGGTGACGAAGCGGCAGCCGCGCAGCTCGGGGCCGGGCAGCAGCAGCCGGCCTGCCGCCTCGGAGTCGAGCCGGCCGCCGTCGAACAGCAGCCGCAGCCCGCCGTAGCCGGGAGGTCTCGGGGCCTCCCAGTCCACGACGAGCAGTCGCGGCGCCTCGGCGAGGCGTATCCCGGTCTCCTCGGCGACCTCGCGGATCCCGGCGCGGGCGGGCGCCTCGCCCGGCTCCACGACCCCGCCGGGGAACTCCCAGCCGGGCTTGTAGGTGGGGTCGACGAGCAGCACCCGGTCCCGCTCGTCGAAGAGCAGCACGCCGGAGGCGACGGTCTCCGCGGTGGGCTCCGGCGTCTGCACGATGTCGCAGGCGGGCACGGTCCCGCCGCCGACCGCCTCGGCGATGCGGACGGCCGTCTCGTACGGGGTCAGGGCGCTGGTGTCGACGACGTGGGCGTCGGCGGTGAGCCAGGCGGCGAGGGCGCTGCGGTAGGGCTCGATGTGGTCGTAGGACCACTGGCGTACGCGCAGTTCGCCGTCGGGCAGGTCGGGCGGGACCTCACGGCCGGCTATTCGCTCCCGCAGGATCGTTTCGGCCGGGGCGAGGAGAATGTGCCGGACAGCGATGCGGCGGGCGGCGAGGCCGCCGAATATCTCGTCACGGTACTCCTGGCGCAGCAGGGTCATGGGCACCACGAGGGTGCCGCCCAGCTCGGCCAGCATGGCCGCCGCGGTGTCGATCACCAGCCGCCGCCAGATCGGCAGGTCCTGGAAGTCACCGACCTCGGCGAGGTGCTTGGGCGGCAGCAGGTGTGCGAGTGCGCCGCCGATGACCTCGGGGTCGAAGAGCGTGCTGTTCGGGATCAGCTCGATCAGTTCCCGTGCGGTGGTGGTCTTTCCCGCACCGAACGTGCCGTTGATCCAGACGACGGTCACTGGTCCCCCTCTTCTGTTTGGCCCCCTGTGGCTTGCCCGCTCCACCCTGCCACGGAAACCAGCCCCAGTTGAGGACGCGCACGACACGGCGCCGGCACCCCCGTGGAAGGGCGCCGGCGCCGTGTCGGCGAAGGACCGGCCGGGGGCTCAGCTCTCCCGCGCCGACCCCGCGCCGTCCGCGGCGGGGCCTTCGTCGGCCACGGAGTGGTCCGGGGCGCTCGCGGTGTCCTTGGCCTGCGCGTCGCCGCCCGCCGGGTGCCCGGTGGCGTGCGACGGGGAGACGGCGGCGACCACGAACCCGGTGGCGAGGGAGGCGAGGGCGAGCATGCTGCGCTTCTTCATACCCTGCTCAACGCCACGGCCGGCGATCGGTCACGGCGTCGCGAGGAGGAGACCCGGCGGTGACCGGCCGGGCGGGCCCGACCCCGGACGCCCGCCGCCCGCCGCCCGCACCGACCCGGCCCGGACCCGGGCGGCCGTGGCGCCGACCGACCCGCTCAGACCCCGGCGGCAGCCGCCTTCACCGGTCCGGTCAGCGCCGCGGCCGCCGCGCCCACCAGGCCCGCGTCCGTGCCCATCTCGGCCGGGACGACCTCCAGGCGTCGCACGAAGGAGAGAGTGGCGTAGTCGGTCAGGGCCTTGCGCAGCGGGCCGAACAGGACCTCCCCCGCCTTGCCCACGCCGCCGCCGACGACCGCGATGTCGATCTCGACCAGGGTGGCGGTCGCGGCGATACCCGCCGCCAGGGCCCGCGCGGCGCGTTCGAAGGAGGCCACCGCGACCGGGTCCCCGGCACGCGCCGCGGCGGCCACCGCGGCGGCCGAGGCGTCGCCGTCGGGGCCGGGCCGCCAGCCGTTGGCCAGCGCCCGGCGGGCGATGTTCGGGCCGCTGGCGATCCGCTCCACGCAGCCGCGCGAGCCGCACGGGCACGGGTCGCCGTCCAGGTCGACGCTGATGTGCCCGATGTGCCCGGCGTTGCCCGTCGGGCCCGGGTGCAGCCGGCCGCCCAGCACCAGGCCGCCGCCGACGCCGGTGGAGACCACCATGCACAGCGCGTTGTCGTGGCCGCGTGCGGCGCCCTGCCAGTGCTCGGCCGCCGTGATGGCCACCCCGTCGCCGATCAGCTCCACGGGCAGCCCGCCCACCGCGGAGCGGACCCGCTCCACCAGCGGGTAGCCGCGCCAGCCGGGCACGTTGACCGGGCTGACCGTGCCGGCGGAGGCGTCCACGGGCCCGGCGCTGCCGATCCCCAGGGCCGCGACCCGCCCCCACAGCGGGGACGCCGTCAGATCACCGAGGACGTCGGTCACCGCCCGCATCACGGTGTCGCCGTCCTCCTGCGCGGGCGTCGCGCGCTGGGCGCGCACCAGGATGCCGCCGCGGCCGTCCACCAGGGCTGCGGCGATCTTGGTGCCGCCGATGTCGAGCGCGGCCACGAGGTCGGTGTGCATCAGAGTCGGATCTCCCCGTCAACCATGAAAAAACCAAGAGGTGGGCGCAGTCCCGGTCGCGCGGTGGGGCGGCGGGCCGAGTGTGCGGGGGACAGTCTCTCGCGCCTTTGACAACGTTGTCCAGGCTCTATGCTCGACGCCACATCCGTGAAACGCTTCCGGGGACCCGCCCTCCCCGCGGGAACGACAGGACAGGACGCCCCATCGTGCCAGAGACCGCCCGCCGTGCCGACCGCCCCGGCGACCACCGCCCAGGGAACCGCTACGGCAACCGTCCGACCATGAAGGACGTGGCGGCCCGGGCCGGCGTGGGCCTCAAGACCGTCTCCCGGGTGGTCAACGGCGAGCCCGGCGTCACCCCCGACACCGAGCGGCGGGTCCAGGAGGCCATCGAGGCGCTGGGCTTCCGCCGCAACGACAGCGCCCGGGTGCTGCGCAAGGGCCGCACGGCGAGCATCGGACTGGTGCTGGAGGATCTTGCCGACCCGTTCTACGGGCCGCTGAGCCGCGCGGTCGAGGAGGTGGCCCGCGCGCACGGCGCGCTGCTCATCAACGGCTCCAGCGCCGAGGACCCCGACCGCGAGCAGGAACTGGCGCTGGCGCTGTGCGCGCGCCGGGTGGACGGCCTGGTGATCATTCCGGCCGGCGACGACCACCGGTATCTGGAGCCGGAGATCAGGGCGGGCGTCGCGACCGTGTTCGTGGACCGTCCGGCGGGGCGGATCGACGCGGACGTGGTGCTGTCGGACAACTTCGGCGGTGCCCGGGACGGCGTCGCGCACCTGATCGCGCACGGCCACCGCCGGATCGGCTTCATCGGCGACATGCCGCGCATCCACACGGCCGCCGAGCGGCTGCGCGGCTACCGGGCGGCGATGGAGGACGCCGGGACAGCCGTCGCGGACGGGTGGATGTCGCTGGGCGGCACCGATCCGGAGCGGGTGCGCCGGGCGGCGGAGGAGATGCTGTCCGGACCGGACGCGGTGACCGCCGTCTTCACGGGCAACAACCGGGTGACCGTCACCGTGATCCGTGTGCTGGCCGCGCTGTCCCGGCCGGTGGCCCTCGTCGGCTTCGACGACCTGGAACTCGCCGATCTGCTCCAGCCGGGCGTGACCGTCGTCGCCCAGGACGCGGCGGCACTCGGCCGCACCGCCGCCGAGCGTCTCTTCCGCCAGTTGGACGGCACCCTGCTCGCTCCCGAGCGCATCGAGCTGCCGACCCGGCTGGTGGAGCGCGGCTCGGGCGAGATCCCGCCGTCGGGCTGAGCGGCCCCACGGCCCGAAGCGTGCCGGGCGTGACCGCGCGCGGTCACGCCCGTCCCGGCGGGTGTGGCTACTGCGCGGACGCCGTCAGGTCGCCGCGGCGCGGGGCGGCGAAGCCCTCCAGGTCGGCCCGGGTGAGACCGGTCAGGCGGGCCACCTCGGCTATGTCGAGGGCGCCGCAGTCCAGGCCGCGCAGCAGGTAGCCGCTGAGCGCCTTGGCGGTGGCGGGCTCGTCCATCACGTCGCCCTCGGTGCGGTTGGCGTAGCGGGACAGGCGGGCGGCGGCCTGCTCGAAGCCCTCGCGGTAGAAGGCGAACACGGCCGCGTACCGGGTGGGGATGTGGCCGGGGTGCATGTCCCAGCCCTGGTAGTAGGCGCGGGCCAGGGCGCGGCGGGTGAGGCCGTAGTGCAGCCGCCAGGCGTCGTGCACCTTCTCGGTCGGGCCGACGGGCAGGACGTTGGTGGAGCCGTCCGACACGCGGACGCCGGTGCCGGCCGCGGCGACCTGCATGACGGCCTTGGCATGGTCGGCGGCCGGGTGGTCGCTGGCCTGGTAGGCGGCGGAGACGCCGAGGCAGGCGCTGTAGTCGAAGGTGCCGTAGTGCAGTCCGGTGGCCCGGCCCTCGGCGGCCTGGATCATCCGGGCGACGGCGGCGGTGCCGTCGGCGGCGAGGATGGACTGGCTGGTCTCGATCTGGATCTCGAAGCCGAGCCGGCCGGGCTCCAGGGCGTGCGCCTTCTCGAACGCCTCCAGGAGCCGGACCATCGCGGTGACCTGCTCGGGGTAGGTCACCTTGGGCAGGGTCAGCACCAGTCCCTCGGGCAGGCCGCCGGCCGCGATCAGGCCGCTGAGGAAGATGTCGAGGGTGCGGATGCCCCGGTCGCGTACCGGCGCCTCCATGCACTTCATGCGGATGCCCATGTAGGGGGCGGCCGTGCCGTTCGCGTACGCCTCGGCGACCAGGCGGGCGGCGCGGGCGGCCGCCTCGTCCTCCTCGGCGTCCGGGCGGGGGCCGTAGCCGTCCTCGAAGTCGATGCGCAGGTCCTCGATCGGCTCGCGCTCCAGCTTGGCGCGGACGCGGGAGTGGACCGGTTCGGCGAGTTCGTCGCTCAGGCCGAGGACGGCCGCGAAGGCGGCGGCGTCGGGGGCGTGCTCGTCCAGCGTGGCGAGCGCCCGGTCGCCCCAGGAGCGGAGGGTGTCGGCGGCGAAGACGTCACCGGGGACGTAGACGGTGTGGACGGGCTGGCGGGTTCCCGGGTCGCCCGGGTAGCGCCGCTCCAGCTCGGCGTCGACCGGCGCGAGGGAGGCGCTGATCTCCTCGCTGACGGCGCCCGCGAGGCTCGTCGACACCTTCTCCTGCTGGCCCTGACCCATCCCACACCCTCCAATTTTCCGCTCTACGGAATCAACAATCCGTAGAATGAAGTTATCCGTGGATCTTCCCGCCGGTCAACACCTGTCCGCAGCCTGAGCCATCGACCGGCCCGGGACAACCTGGGAATACTCAGGCCCCCGTGACCACGCGGGTCACGGGGGCCTGGGGAGACCGGAGTCGCCGGCCGGGGAGGTCAGCCCTTGCGGGTCTTGATCTCCTCGGTGAGCTGCGGGACGACCTCGAACAGGTCGCCGACGACGCCGTAGTCGACCAGGTCGAAGATCGGGGCCTCGGGGTCCTTGTTCACGGCCACGATCGTCTTCGACGTCTGCATGCCGGCGCGGTGCTGGATCGCGCCGGAGATGCCGTTGGCGACGTAGAGCTGCGGCGAGACGGACTTGCCGGTCTGGCCGACCTGGTTGGTGTGCGGGTACCAGCCCGCGTCCACCGCGGCGCGCGAGGCGCCCACGGCGGCGCCGAGCGAGTCGGCCAGCGCCTCGATGATCGCGAAGTTCTCCGCGCCGTTGACACCGCGGCCGCCGGAGACCACGATCGCGGCCTCGGTCAGCTCCGGGCGGCCGGTCGACTCACGCGGCGTACGGCCGGTGATCTTCGTGCCGGTGGCCTGGGCGGAGAAGGACACGCTCAGGGCCTCGACCGCGCCGGCGGCCGGGGCGGCCTCCACGGCGGCGCTGTTCGGCTTGACCGTGATGACCGGGGTGCCCTTGGAGACACGGGACTTGGTGGTGAAGGAGGCGGCGAACACCGACTGGGTGGCCACCGGGCCCTCGTCGCCGGCCTCCAGGTCGACGGCGTCGGTGATGACGCCCGAGCCGAGGCGCAGCGCGAGCCGGGCGGCGATCTCCTTGCCCTCGGCGGAGGACGGCACCAGGACGGCGGCCGGGGAGACGGCCTCGACGGCGGCCTGGAGCGCGTCCACCTTCGGCACCACCAGGTAGTCGGCGTACTCGGCGGCCTCGTGGGTGAGGACCTTCACCGCGCCGTGCTCGGCGAGCGCGGCGGCGGTGTCGCCGGCGCCGTTGCCCAGCGCGACGGCGACCGGCTCGCCGACGCGGCGGGCCAGGGTCAGCAGCTCCAGGGTGGGCTTGCGGACGGCGCCGTCCACGTGGTCGACGTAGACGAGAACTTCAGCCATGGGACTTCTTCTCTCCTGCTTGCGAGGTGTGCGGGGGCGGTCGGCGAGCGGGCTCTAGATGAACTTCTGGCCCGCGAGGAACTCGGCGAGCTGCTTGCCGCCCTCGCCCTCGTCCTTGACGATCGTGCCCGCGGTGCGGGCCGGGCGCTCGGTGGCCGACTCGACCGCGGTGTACGCGTTCTCCAGGCCGACCTCGTCCGCGTCGATGTCCAGGTCGGACAGGTCCCAGGACTCCACCGGCTTCTTCTTGGCCGCCATGATGCCCTTGAAGGACGGGTAGCGGGCCTCGCCGGACTGGTCGGTCACCGACACGACGGCCGGCAGGGAGGCCTCGAGCTGCTCGGAGGCGGCGTCGCCGTCGCGGCGGCCCTTGACCGTGCCGTCCTCGACCGACACCTCGGAGAGCAGGGTGACCTGCGGGACGCCCAGGCGCTCGGCCAGCAGGGCCGGCACGACGCCCATGGTGCCGTCGGTGGAGGCCATGCCGGAGATCACCAGGTCGTAGCCGGCCTTCTCGATCGCCTTGGCCAGCACCAGCGAGGTGCCGATGGCGTCCGTGCCGTGCAGGTCCTCGTCCTCGACGTGGATCGCCTTGTCGGCGCCCATCGACAGCGCCTTGCGCAGCGCGTCCTTGGCGTCGTCCGGGCCCACCGTCAGCACGGTGACCTCGGCGTCGTCGGCGTCGTCGGCGATCTGCAGCGCCTGCTCGACGGCGTATTCGTCGAGCTCGGAGAGCAGACCGTCCACGTCGTCCCGGTCGACGGTCAGGTCATCGGCGAAGTGCCGGTCGCCAGTGGCGTCGGGCACGTACTTCACAGTGACAACGATCCTCAAGCTCACGCCGGCTCTCCTACTGCATCGTCATTTCCAGGGCTGCCTTCTTGCAGGCAGCATAGGTGCCTGAAGCGGCCGATCCCGGTCGGGGCGACCCCGCGCTCCGAGCGGAATATTACTCGTCAGTACACCCAGTTCATTCCCGCTAAGCAAGCGCTTTGAACTGTGACCTTCGCAACGCAGCGTAACCGGAACTCGACCGGACCGCAGGTCCGGGGCCCGGCGGCGGGCTCGGGCGACGGCGGCCTCGGGCGGGGAGACGGACGCGGGGCCGGGGAGGCGGACGCGGGGCCGGGGAGGCGGACTCAGTCGCGCAGGCCGCTGAAGCGGCCCTGGTGGTACAGCAGGGGCCGGCCGGCGCCGGCCGGGTCGCCGAGGAGCACCTCGGCGATGACGATGCGGTGGTCCCCGGCCGGGACCCGGGCGACGATCCGGCAGACCAGCCAGGCCAGCACGCCGTCCAGCACCGGGACGCTCTCGGGGCCCTCGCGCCAGGCGGTGGGCGCGCCGAAGCGGTCGGCGCCGCTGCGCGCGAAGGTGGCCGCCAGTTCCTCCTGGTGCTCGCCGAGTATGTGCACGCCGATGTGGTCGGTGGCGGACACCGCCGGCCAGCTGGAGGCGCCGGCGCCGATGCCGAAGGAGATCAGCGGCGGCTCGGCGGAGACGGAGGTGAGCGAGGTCGCGGTGAAGCCGACCGGGCCCGCCGGGCCGCGGGCGGTGATCACGGCCACACCGGCGGCGTGCCGCCGGAAGACGGAGCGCAGCAGGTCGGGCGAGGCGGGCTGGAGGTCACCGGGAGTGCCGAGGGCGGGGGTGGCCGTCATGGAGTTGTCCTTCTGGTGGTGGGACGAGCGGGAACCGTGGCTGCTCAACAGCCCGGACAGCGCGCGCTCGCGGTACGGACGAGGTCGACGTGCGCCCGCCCGAAGAGAAGGAGTTCCCGGTCCATGCAGCCAGGCTGACGATGGATGGCGGGCACAGTCAAGTGGCGTCGGACACATGGGACGTGCCTCACGGTGGCGGACACGGCGTCAGACCGCCTCCCCCAGCGCCGCGATGACGTCCGCCCTGCGCGGCTGCCCGGCAGCGCGCCGTACGACCCGGCCGGCCGCGTCGAGGACCAGCACGGTGGGGGTCTTGAGGACGCCGAGTTCGCGCACGAGACCGAGGCGGTCCTCGGCGTCGATCTCGACGTGGGCGACGCCGGGCACCATCGCGGCGACCTCGCCGAGGATCCGGCGGGTGGCCCGGCAGGGGGCGCAGAAGGCGGAGGAGAACTGCACCAGCGTGGCGCGCTCGCCCAGCTCCGCGCCCAACCGGGCGGCGTCGAGCCGCCCTTCGTCCTCGCCTGCGCGCACCGCACTCTCCCTCTCCATCAGGCTTCATCCGGCTTCGTCCGGCTTCATCCGGCCCGTGGCCGCCGCGGGCACCGGACCGGGCGCCGGCGGCGCACGGCCTTTCGGCCCTCGGTTTTCCTCTTCAGTCCTCAGCGTCTTGGCGGCCGCGGTTGATTCCCGGCCGCCGCGGCGACGGGCGCGCCGTGCCGTTGGGCCGACGTGACGAGGATCTCGCCGTGTACGGGCACGCGGACTGGCTACCCGGCCGTTCTTCGGGCACGATCTGCGACATGCCGTAAACCTACGGCAGCGTAACTTCTTGCAGGGAGTCCCCCCTTCCCTGGCAGACAGAAGGGTCCACCCCGCCCATGGCCGAGCTTGTCTACCGTCCCGTCATCGGTTTCGCCCGCACCATGTTCAAGGTGTGGGACCTCAAGATCGATTGCCGGGGGTCGGAGAACATTCCGCGCTCGGGCGGTGCCGTGCTGGTGAGCAATCACATCAGCTACCTGGACTTCATCTTCAACGGCCTGGCGGCCCTCCCCCAGAACCGCCTGGTGCGCTTCATGGCGAAGGAGTCGGTCTTCCGGCACCGCGTCTCCGGTCCGCTGATGCGCGGCATGAAGCACATCCCGGTGGACCGCGCGCGGGGCGAGGCGGCCTACGAGCACGCGCTGGACTCGCTGCGCTCGGGCGAGGTGATCGGGGTCTTCCCCGAGGCGACCATCTCCGAGTCGTTCACGCTCAAGAGCTTCAAGTCGGGCGCGGCCCGGCTGGCCCAGGAGGCGGGCGTCCCGCTGATCCCGATGGCGGTCTGGGGCACCCAGCGGCTGTGGACCAAGGGGCACCCGCGCAACTTCCGGCGCAGCCACACGCCCGTCACCATCCGGGTGGGCGAAGCGGTCGAGGCGCCCCGCGACCAGTACGCCGGCGCCATCACCCGCCGGCTGCGCGAGCGCGTCCAGGAGCTGCTGGAGGCCGCGCAGCGCGCCTACCCGGTGCGCCCCAGGGGCGCGGAGGACACCTGGTGGATGCCCGCCCACCTCGGCGGCACCGCCCCGACCCCGGAGCAGCTCCGGCTGGCCGAGGCCCACTGACCGCGGCCGGGCGGGTCCGGTCGCACGACGGCACGACCCGCTTCTCCCGTCGCCTCCGGGCGCCCCGGAGACATCGGGCGCTCCGGCCCGGTCAGGCGGCGGGCCCGGTCAGGCGGCGGACCGCGGTGTGTGCACGGTGATGCGCGCTCCCGGGCTGAACTTCTCCAGCAGTTCCGCCAGTTCGGCGGCCGCCGCCTCGGCCTCGGCGACCGGCATCGGGGCCATGCTCTCCAGCAGGAACAGGCCGGAGACGGTCCGCTCGGTCAGCCGGGTGCGCGGTCCCTAGCGCCAGTTCCAGCGGCGGCAGGTGACGCCGGCCTCGTCGCACCACACCACTTCGCCCGCGTCGGGGTGCTCGACGGTCTCCTCACCGCCCGCGACGGTCGCGAAGTCCTCCTGGCCGTTGGCGCGCACCAGGCGCATGCCGCCCTGGATGAGAGCGAGGTCCTCGCCGCCGACCGGGATGAGCCGGGCGACGCTGACGGCGTTGTAGACGTCGACCAGGACGTTGATCCGCGGCAGTCCGGCGTCCGAGAGCGCCCGCTTCGCCAGCGCCTCGGCCGAGTTGCGGGTGCGGGAGGGCTTGGAGCCGAACGCCGTGTAGACCTCGCGCCAGGCGGCCATGTGGGCGTCCTCGTGCGGCGCGCGGCCCTCCAGCCGTGCGGCCAGCCGGCCGGCCGCGTCGTCGAGCAGCGCCGAACTGGCCTCGGTGCTGGGCCCGTTGGTCAGTTCGTACGCCTCCACCGCCACATGGGTGAAGCCGGGCGCGAGTGCGCGCACCTCGTCGGACACGCTGAGCTGGAGTGTCATCGTTCTGTCGCCGTTCTGTCGCCTCGGGATCAGAGTGCGGTGGGCAGCGTCTTCCACAGCCGCGGCCGGTCGGGGGCAGCTTTGAGCGCGTTCAGCACGACCGGATGTGGTTCAGCGTACAGTACCGGGTAGTCCATTTCATTCGCCTCCGGATCGACCGGGAAGGCCAGCCGCTCACCGGCGAGGGAGAACCGCGCACCGGAGCCCGGTACGCCGCCGCGCGCGTCCTGCCGGTGCCAGGCACCGTTGAAGCGCACCGCGACCAGTCCGTGCACGACATGTCCGCCGATCTCCTCGTCGTGCGTGAGGCGCTGGTAGCACAGGGCGGCCGGGATGTCCTCGGCCCGCAGCAGCGCGGCCAGGGCGTGCGCCTTGGCGTGGCAGACGCCGGTGCGCAGCCGCAGGACGTCGGAGGCCCGCCAGGTGACGCGCGGATCGCCCGAGTCCTGGGAGTGCGGGATGGTGTCGCGCACGAACTCGTAGGCGGCTCGCGCATAGGCATACGAGTCGGCGACCCCCTCGGCAAGGCGGGCCGCCGTTTCACGGACCACCGGGTGTTCATGATCGATCGCCTCGTCAGCGGCCAGATAGCGGGACAGGTCGGGGGTGTGCTGGATCAGCTCCATGTCCGCAGAGCATAGGAATGCGATCACCCGTCAGTCAATGACTTTCCATGTGATCGCATAACTATGCAGATCGTCCCACCGGTCCGGCGCTCGCCCCGGCCGGTGTCCACGGGGCGGACACGGCGCGCCTCAGCGCGCCATCTCCTCCTTCAGCGCCGCCAGGAACGCGTCCACGTCGTCCTCGGTGGTGTCGAAGGAGCACATCCAGCGCACGACGCCCTCGGTCTCGTCCCAGAAGTAGAACCGGAACCGCTTCTGCAGCCGCTCACTCACGTCGTGCGGCAGCTTGGCGAAGACGCCGTTGGCCTGCACCGGGTAGAGGATCTCCGCCCCGTGCACGGCGCGCACGCCCTCCGCGAGCCGCTGGGCCATCGCGTTGGCGTGCCGGGCGTTGCGCAGCCACAGGTCCTTGGCGAGCAGGGCCTCCAACTGGACCGAGACGAAGCGCATCTTGGAGGCGAGCTGCATGCTCATCTTGCGGATGTGCTTCATCTTGCGGACGGCGTCCTGGTCGAGGACGACGACCGCCTCGCCGAACATCGCGCCGTTCTTCGTCCCGCCCAGGGAGAGGATGTCGACGCCCACCGCGTTGGTGAACGTGCGCATCGGCACGTCCAGCGAGGCCGCCGCGTTGGCTATCCGGGAGCCGTCCAGGTGCACCCGCATGCCGTGCGCGTGGGCGTGCTCGCAGATCGCGCGGATCTCCTCGGGCGTGTAGAGCGTGCCCAGCTCGGTGCTCTGGGTGATCGACACCACCTGCGGCATGGCCCGGTGCTCGTCCTCCCAGCCGTACGCCTGCCGGTCGATCAGCTCGGGAGTGAGCTTGCCGTCCGGGGTGGGCACGGTGAGCAGCTTGAGGCCGCCCATGCGCTCGGGGGCGCCGCCCTCGTCCACGTTGATGTGCGCGCTCTCGGCGCAGATCACCGCGCCCCAGCGGTCGGTGACCGCCTGGAGCGCGACGACGTTGGCGCCGGTGCCGTTGAAGACCGGGAACGCCTCGGCGCCGGCGCCGAAGTGGCTGCGCACGACGCGCTGGAGGCCCTCGGTGTAGTCGTCCTCGCCGTACGCGACCTGGTGGCCGCCGTTGGCCAGGGCCAGGGCGGCGAGCACCTCCGGGTGGACCCCGGCGTAGTTGTCGCTGGCGAAACCGCGGACCTCCGGGTCGTGGTGGCGACGCGCGTCGGTCTTGGCGGGGTTCACGGCTGCTCGGTCAGCCACAGACGTTTTCCGTTCACTTCCGCGGCGGGCTCGGCCCAGACGTCGACGATGGCCTCGGCCAGGTCCTTGACGTCCGTGAAGCCCGCGAACTTCGCGTTGGGTCGCTCGGCGCGCATCGCGTCGTGCACCAACGCCTTCACCACCAGGATCGCAGCCGCCGATGTCGGTCCGTCGGCGCCCTCGGCCTTCCCGGCCTTGCGGAAGTAGTCGGCCATGGCGAGCGTCCACGCCTCGGCGGCGGCCTTGGCCGCGGAGTAGGCGGCGTTGCCCGCGGTGGGCCTGGTCGCGCCGGCGGCGCTGATCAGCAGGTACCGGCCGCGCTCGCTGCGCTGCAGCGCCTCGTGGAAGGCCAGCGAGGTGTGCTGCACGGTCTTGACGAGCAGCAGCTCCAGGAAGTCCCAGTCGTCCAGGCTGGTCTTGGTGAAGGTCTCGCTGCCGCGCCAGCCGCCGACGAGGTGGACCAGGCCGTCGACGCGGCCGAAGTCCTTCTCGACGTGGGCGGCCCACTCGCGGGTGGACTTCAGGTCCAGCAGGTCGACCGTGTCGCCGGTGACGGTGGCGCCGCCGGAGGCGTAGCGGGCCGCGTCCACGGCTTCGGAGAGCCGCTCGGGGTCGTTGTCCGCGCCGACGACGGTCGCGCCCGCCTCGGCGAGCCTGAGCAGCGCCGCCCGGCCGGCGGGGCCGCCCGCGCCGGCCACCGCGATCACCGCACCGCTGAGAGCCCCGTTCCCCATGTTCTTCGCCTCCGTAGCAGCAGTGTTCTCGCCGTGGTCGCTCACGCGGCGACCCGCTCGGCGCCGTTCGCCGTGATGCCCTTGGTGGAGGCGATCACGTTCTTCAGCTTCTTGGACAGTGCCTCGTAGAACATGCTGAGCGGAAACTCGTCCGCGAGCACGTCGTCGACGAGCTTGCGCGGCGGCAGGCTCAGGTCCAGCGCGTCGGGGCCCTTGGCCCACTTGGAGCCGGGGTGCGGGGCGAGGTAGGCGGAGACCAGCTCGTAGCCGGCGAACCAGTGCACCAGCTTGGGGCGGTCGATGCCGTCGCGGTAGAGGTTCTCGATCTCGGCGCACAGCTCGTTGGTGACCTGCGGGGCGCGCTCCCAGTCTATGGAGAGCCGGTTGTCGGTCCAGCGCACCACGTCGTGCTTGTGCAGGTAGGCGAAGAGCAGCTGGCCGCCGAGGCCGTCGTAGTTGCGCACCCGCTCGCCGGTGACCGGGAAGCGGAACATGCGGTCGAAGAGGACCGCGTACTGCACGTCGCGGGCCTGCGGGACGCCGTCCGCCTGGAGCTTGACGGCCTCCTTGAACGCCGTGAGGTCGCAGCGCAGCTCCTCCAGGCCGTACATCCAGAACGGCTGGCGCTGCTTGATCATGAACGGGTCGAACGGCAGGTCGCCGTGGCTGTGGGTGCGGTCGTGGACCATGTCCCACAGGACGAAGGCCTCCTCGCAGCGCTTCTGGTCGTGGACCAGGGCGGCGATGTCCTCGGGCAGCTCCAGGCCCAGCAGGTCGACGGCGGCGGCGGTGACCCGGCGGAAGCGGGCGGCCTCGCGGTCGCAGAAGATGCCGCCCCAGGAGAAGCGCTCCGGCGCCTCGCGCACGGCGATGGTCTCGGGGAAGAGGACGGCGGAGTTGGTGTCGTAGCCGGCCGTGAAGTCCTCGAAGGTGATGCCGCAGAACAGCGGGTTGTCGTAGCGGGTGCGCTCCAGCTCGGCCAGCCAGTCGGGCCAGACCATGCGCAGCACGACCGCCTCCAGGTTGCGGTCCGGGTTGCCGTTCTGCGTGTACATCGGGAAGACGACCAGGTGCTGGAGGCCGTCCGCGCGCTCGGCGGCGGGCTGGAAGGCCAGCAGCGAGTCGAGGAAGTCCGGCACCTGGAAGCCGTCGTCGGCCCAGCGGCGCAGGTCCGCGACGAGCGCGCGGTGGTAGGCGGCGTCGTGCGGCAGCAGCGGGGACAGGCGCTCCACGGCGTCCGTCACCCGGCGTACGGCGTCCTCTGCGTCGGTCCGGGACGGCGCGCCCTCGGCCTGGAAGTCGATCGAGCCGTCCTTCGACTGCCATGGCCGGATCTGCTCCACGGCATCCTTGAGCACGGGCCACGCCGGGTGCTCAACCACCCTGGTCGCCGGAGGAACCTCCCCCTCGGCACCCACCTGCACAAGAATTTCCGTCATGACCCATCCTCCACGGGAGAAGCTCGCGTAAGGAGACCGTATACATACAGCGTTTCTCCCATCAAGGGCACCCTCAGGAAATTATTCTGCGCACGGCCACGTCCACCGGTCATTTTCCTGCCGAATACCCGGATGGCGGCTACATGTGCTCACCCGTTCGGGTGATGTGAACCGCCGTGCCACCCAGGCGATTTCCGGCCTGCGGCGCCCGCCGGACGACCGCTCGCGGCCGCCGGTCAACCCCCGCGCGACGCGCCCACGCCCGAGTGATCGTCCCCGCGCGCCGAACCCGGGCGGCGCCCGGCCGTCACCCCAGTGCGCCGTGTACGCGGGGGTTCAACGGGGGTGCGGGCCGTTAGGCTGCGGGCCTGCCGCGTGGACGACGAGGTCCCCGTAGGTCCGCGTGCGCGCCGAGCCGCCGTCGACGGAAGCGAGTTGAACCTTGAACTTCCTTACCATCGGTCACCGCGGAGTCATGGGTGTCGAGCCCGAGAACACCCTCCGTTCCTTCGTGGCCGCCCAGCAGGCCGGCCTCGACGTCATCGAACTCGATCTGCACCTCAGCAAGGACGGCGCGCTCGTCGTCATGCACGACGCGGAGGTGGACCGCACGACCGACGGCAGCGGCGCCATCGCCGACAAGACCCTCGCCGAGCTGCGGACGCTCGACGCCGGGCACGGCGAGCGGATCCCGCTGTTCGAGGAGGTCCTGGACGCCGTCGACGCACCGTTGCAGGCGGAGATCAAGGACGCGGCCGCGGCGCGGACGCTGGCCGAGGTCATGCACCGGCGCGACCTGCTCTCCCGGGTGGAGGTGCTCTCGTTCCACGACGAGGCGCTCACCGAGGTCGCCCGCCTGGTGCCCGGCGTCCGCACGGCGCTCGTCGCCGACCACTACGGCCCGGAGGTCGTCGGGCGCGCCACCGCCGCCGGCGCCGCCACCCTCGTGCTGAACATCCGCCGGCTCACCCTGGAGACCGTCGAACACGCCCGCGCCGCGAACCTGAGGATCATCGGCTGGGTGGTGAACACCCTCGACCAGCTGCGGCTCGTCCGCGCCCTGGAACTGGACGGGGCCACCACCGACTACCCGGAGATCAAGCGCACCGGCCGCTTCACCGCGTGAGGGCGCGCGGCCCGGATCAGCCCAGCTCCTTGACCAGCAGCTCGAAGACCAGGTCGTCGCGGAGCGGGACGCCGAAGCGCTCGTCGCCGTACGGGAAGGGGCTCGTGCGCCCCGTACGGCGGTAGCCGCGGCGCTCGTACCAGGCGATCAGCTCCTCGCGCACGGAGATCACGGTCATGTGCATCTCCGTCGCGCCCCAGCTCTCCCGGACCCGGCGCTCCGCCTCCGCGATGATCGCCTTGCCGAGGCCGGCGCCCTGGAGGGCCGGGCTGACGGCGAACATCCCGAAGTAGGCGTGCGTGCCGCGGTGCTCCAGCTGGCAGCAGGCCACCACGCGGCCGTCCCGCTCGACCGCCAGCAGCCTGCTGTCGGGCGAGGTGATCACGGCCAGCACGCCTTCGGCGTCCGTCCGCCGCCCGTCGAGGATGTCCGCCTCGGTGGTCCAGCCGCCCCGGCTGGCGTCGCCGCGGTACGCCGACTCGATCAGCGCCACCAGCGTGTCGGCGTCGGCCTCGGTGGCGTCCCGGAAGGTCAGTGGGGTGGCGGCGGTCTCCATGGGGGCGGTGCCTTTCGTACGCGTGCGGCAGGTGGGGCAGGACGCCATCCTGCCACCAGATCCCGCCGTCGCGTCTGCCGCGTCCGGCCGCGGACCTCGGCGAAGGGCCTGCGACTGGGCGCGGTGACCCGGCTGCGCGGGAACGCGGGGCGGGCGCCTCGGCCCCGGGTGCGGCTCGCGTCGCGGGGCGGGGCGGGCGCGGATCCGGCTCCAGGGCCTAAGCTCCGGCGCATGGTGCACGTACTCAGCAGCAGGACACTGCTCCAGCCCACCGACCCCGAGCGCTCCCGCCGCTTCTACGGCGAACAGCTGGGCCTGCCCGTCTACCGCGAGTTCGGCACGGGGCCGGAGCGGGGCACCGTCTACTTCCTGGGCGGCGGCTTCCTGGAGCTGTCGGGCCGCTCCGACGCCCCGCGCTCCCCCGCCGTGCGGCTCTGGCTCCAGGTGGCGGACGTGGCTGCCGCCCACGCGGAACTGCGGGCGGCGGGCGTCGAGATCGCGCGGGCGCCGGTCCGCGAACCGTGGGGGCTGATCGAGATGTGGATCGCCGACCCCGACGGCACCCCCGTCGTCCTCGTCGAGGTGCCCGCGGACCACCCGCTGCGCCACCGGGCCGGGATCTAGCGTCTTCCCGCGCGGATAGGGCGCCGCAGGGGCGTTCCCGTGCGTACCGCTCCGGCTGGCCACCGTCGGTGACCGGGGATAGCGTGCTGCTGGTGGGGGCGAGCCTTCCCGGAGGAGTGCCATGGAGTTCGACAAGCCGGTGATCGGCGGCCCCTGCTGGGCGGAGCTGGGCACCAGCGATCTGGCGGCGGCCAAGCAGTTCTACGGTGAGGTCTTCGCCTGGCGGTGCGACACCGACTCCCGCCCGGAGCTGCGCGGGTACACCGTCGCCCGGCTGGGCGGCGCGGCGGTCGCCGGACTCGGCCCCCTGTACCGGCCCACGCAGCCGATCGCCTGGAACGTCTCGTTCGCCGTCGCCGACGTCGACGCGGCCACGCACAAGGTGGTGGCGGCCGGCGGAACGGTGATCCGGGGCCCGATGGACATCTTCGACGAGGGCCGCCGCACGGTGGCGCTCGACCCGTCCGGCGCGGCCTTCCAGATGTGGCAGGCGCGCGACTTCCCCGGCGCCGGCGTCTTCAACCGGCCCGGCGCCCTCGGCTGGGTGGAACTCGCGACCCGCGACGTCAAGCGGGCCAGGGACTTCTACACGACCGTGTTCGGCTGGAGCGTCAACGCCTCCGAGTGGTACACGCAGTGGGGCACGCACGGCATGGACTTCGGCGGCGTGACGGCGCTGCACGGCCGCTTCCCGGTCGACGTGCCGCCGCACTGGCTGCCGTACTTCGCGGTCGAGGACGTGGACGGCACCACCGAGGTCGCGCTGCGGGCGGGCGGCAAGGCCCTCCAGGAGCCCACCTCCGTCCCGGACGGCCCCCGCATCGCGGTGCTCCGCGACCCGCAGGGCGCGGCCTACGGCGTCTACCAGGCCGGTGACGAGGACGCCGGGCAGTCCGGCGCGTCCGACACCGGACAGGACACGGGACGGGACGGCGGGACGGGGCCGGCGGCGGGCTGAGGACACCGGACAGGAACGGGCGGGCTCCCGAGAGGACGGCGTCAGGTCCGGGGCAGTCCGGGGCGGCCCTCCAGCCTGCCCAGCAGCTCGCACAGGAGTACGGCCAGCTCGCCGCGACCGTCGCCGTCGAGACCGGCGAGGACGCTTCGCTCGTAGGCGAGCTGTTCGGGCAGGATGCCGTCGACCAGGTCCCGTCCGGCGTCGGTGAGGCGGACGTGGGCGACCCTGCGGTCCCGGGTGTCGCCGCGCCGCTCGACCAGAGCGCGCTCGGTCAGCTGCTTGAGGCGCTTGGTGACGGCGGCGCCCGAGGAGAACGTCTCGCGGGCCAGCTCGCTGGGGGTGAGTTCGTGCCCGGTGCGCCGCAGCGCGCCGAGCAGGTCGAACTCGGGCCGGCTGAGCCCGGCCCGGCGCAGCGGCGCGTCCTCGGCCTGCTGGAGGAGGGCGGCGCAGCGGTTGATGCGGCCGATGATCTCCATCGGCGCCGTGTCCAGCTCGGGATGGACGGACCGCCACTGGCGTACGACCGCGGCGACGGTGTCCTCGCGGCCGCCGGCGGCCTCCCGGGCCGCCGTGGCGCCGTCGGCGTCACCGGTGGTCGCCCGGCCGGTGGCGCCGCCGTCGGTGGCGTCACCCTCGCCGGTCGCGTCGCCGGGTGCCGGCCGTCCGTTGTCCGCCGTCATGGCCGTGGGTCCTCCGTCGTGCCGTCCGTGCTGGTCGCCGGGGTGTGCAGGCCCAGGCGACGTATCGTCGCGGCGAGCGTACGGTGTGCGGACCGCTCGGTGAGCACGACCCGCTCCTGGGGCAGGGCGCGCTGCCACCACTCGCCGGAGGCGGCGTCGGCGGTGGCGCGCAGCTCGACCAGCGCGGCGGCCAGGCCCCGGCGGGCGGACTCCAGCGCGGCGGGCTCGGCCCGCTCCTCGGCGAGCAGCCGCGCGGCTCGCTCGCGTGCCCGGTCGACGGCGCTCAGGACGTCCTCGATGCGGTCGCCGGCCCGCCGGTTGGTGACGGCCACGGCGGCCGCGAAGCCGACCAGTGCGCCGACCACGGTGTCCACCGCGCGCTCGGTGATCAGCTCGCCCATCGCCTGCCGCCGGGCGAACTCGGTGATGAGCAGGGCCATCGGGGTCACGCAGAGAGAGCCGAGCCAGTAGTTGCGGCCCATCAGCGCCTCGGCGCCGAAGTTGAGGACCAGGCAGCACAGGACGAGGGCCACGCCGCTGGTGTGCGCGAGCGGGGCGATGGCCGCGAAGACGAGGACGCCGGCGAGGTTGCCGACGACCCGCTGGACGCTCCGGCTCCAGGTGAGGGTCAGGTTGGCCTGGTAGAGGGCGGCGGCGGTGACCAGGGCCCAGTAGGGGCGGCCGATGCCGAGCGCGAGGGAGGCGTATCCGGCGAGCGCGCAGCCGAGGGCGGTGCGCAGCGCGATCGGGGTGAGCGGGCCGAGCCGGCTCCACCAGGGGCGGTGCGGGGCGGCGCTCTCCGCCGCCACGCCGAGCAGTTCGTCGGTGGCCGCGGCCGTCTCGCCCACGCTCGGGACCGGTCCGCTGCCGCACAGCCCGCGCGCCCAGGTCCGCAGCAGGTGCGGGTCGGCGTCGGCCGGGGCGGCGAGCGCGACCTCGGCGCGCACGACGAGGCGTTCCAGGGCGCGCCGGGGCCCGGTGCGGGCGACGGTGGCCAGCAGCGCCTGCCAGGCGGCCTGCA
>NZ_BAABKC010000055.1:0-26284 GCF_039543625.1 Streptomyces similanensis
CGACGACGGTCGCGCCCGCCTCGGCGAGCCTGAGCAGCGCCGCCCGGCCGGCGGGGCCGCCCGCGCCGGGAGCCCCGCCACCGCGGCGGCCCCCGTCACCGCCCCCACGAAGCGGCGCCTGCTCCAGCCGCGCGACACTCCTGCCCCACCGTCCATGTCCGCACCTCAGGTCGTCGACTGTCCCGGTCCGCCCCACACCTTGGCCCGGACCGCCCGCGAACGGCAAGAGCGGCAACCATCGTTGCACCCACCGCAACGCACCGCCGCCCCATGTGGCACGGGGCCACCTGCAACCGCCCCGCGCCCGTCGCCCCTACCGGCCGCCGTCCCGGCTCCGTCGCCGCTTGACCGGTGCGCCCAGCCGGTCCGCGAACCGGGTCAGCCGCGACCTGCGCTCGCGCTGTGCCCGCGTGTGCCGGTCCAGCTCCTCCAGCAGCCGCTTGGAACGGTGCTCGGTGTCCATCTCGTCGATGATGCGGTTCACCTCGGTCAGCACCGCGCCCTGGAGCTGCCACTGGCTCGCGTCGCGCTGGATCTCCTCCAGCATCAGCTGCGCCAGCTTGTCGCGGGTGACCGCGGCCTGCCGCAGCTCGGCGGCGAGCCGGGACTCGGCCGACTCCGCGCTCACGCTCACGTCGGTGGTCACCAGCACCGCGTAGCTGACCACCGCGTCGGAGATCTCGCACAGCAGCTGCTGCACCGCGGGCCCCGTCTGCGGCGAGAACAGCGGCTCCGGCTCGCGCTCCTTGGCCAGGTCGGTCAGGCTGCGCGCCAGCACCCGCAGCACCACCGTGCAGATCTCCAGCGTGTCCAGACCGGTGCGCAGCACCACCCGGTGCAGCAGCCCCTCCCGGACCCGCGGGTTCAGCCGGAGGCTGTCCTCGGCCTGCCGCAGGGCCGCGTCCACGTCGGCGATGTCGTGGTCGAGGCGGCGCGCCTCGTGCAGCCGCTCGGCGGCCTGCTCCACCGGGGTGTCGCCGGTCACCTGGTCGCCCATGCGCAGCATCAGCCGGCGCATCCGGCGCGCCAGGCCCTCGATCGACTCGCCCGCCTGCTCGGTCCACAGCGGGGGAGCGAGCAGCAGATTGCAGGCCATGCCGACCACCGCGCCGATCAGCGTCTCCACGATCCGCGCCCAGGCGGTGCTGCCGACCGTGGTGACGCCCAGCACGAGCATCGCGCTGATCGCCACCTCGGCCACGAACTCGTCCACCCGCACCAGGTGGCCGACGGCCAGCCCGGCCAGGATCACCAGCGCCAGACTCCACCAGGTCAGGCCCACCAGGAGGGAGAAGGCGATGGCGACGATCACGCCGGCCACCACCGCGTTGACCCGGCGGATACTGGTGGTCAGCGTCGCGAAGAGGGTGACCTGCACGACCAGCAGCGCGGTCAGCGGGGCGGTCAGCGGGGCCGGCTCGGGGCTCAGCCATTTCGCGAACACATAGGCGACCGTCGCCGCGACCGTCGACCGGAAGGCCTGGACGACCACCGGATCGCGGTGCCGCCGCACCAGCCTGACGAAGGACGAGATCCACTCACGTACATCTTGCATTCCTTGCGCTGTTCCCCGTTCGCCTTCGCGTCGAACGTGGTCGGCGCCGAGTGCGACCGTCCGGGGCCGCTGGTCGCGGACCCGCGACCGGCCCGGCCCGGGGCCGCGAACGGCCCGGGCGTCAGGTGTGGAGCTTGTCCAGGAAGGCCGCCAGATTGCCTTTCATCCGGTCGATCTGCTCGGCCACCGTCAGGCTCTCCTCGAAGCGGGCGCCGGAGTCGGGGACCTTCTTGCCGCGCACGTACAGGGGGCAGGCCAGATCGGTGCACATGTAAAGGCCGACCGAGTTGCCCTCGCGGCCCGCCGGGCCGGCCTTGCGGGCCGTCATCAGCGAGACCCCGCCGCCGGGGTGCGTGGTCAGGCACAGCGAGCACATGCTGCGGTGCAGGAAGCCGCGCCGGACGGCCGGGAAGCGCAGCGCGATGCCGACCGGCCGGCCGTCCCGCTCGGTGACCAGATGGCTGCGGTCGGGCGCGCCCGGATCGCGCCAGCCCAGGAAGTCCAGGTCGTCCCAGGGCAGCTCGCCGAGGTCGCGCGGCACGGCCAGCCGCTTGGCCTCGCCCTTGGAGCAGTTGACGAACGAGGTGCGGATGTCCTGCTCGGTGAGCGGTCTCATCGGGGGCTCCTGCGGAAGACGGCGAAATGCCTAAGGGTTTTAGTTACGCGGCTAGGGTAGGCAGGCCGCGGCCCCGGAGGCCAGTGAATTTCGGGCGGTACGGGTCACCTCGGGCGGATGGCGGTTCCGTATCCTTTGCCAGGACAGGCCCGAGAGTCGGACACGTCTTAATTTATTGCGTGGACTAAGGGGTCGAATAAGTCGCGTCGGGGTGGCTCGCGGCGGTATGTTGCAGGTCGGGCAGGGTTCGGACAAGGGAGCCACATGGCGGCGGGGCGGAACGGGCGCACGGTGCGCGATCTCAGGCGGGCCAACCGCACGGCCGTACTCCAGCGGCTGTACTTCGACGGGCCCCTCAGCCGCTTCGAACTGGGCCCGGCGACCGGGCTCAGCTCCGGATCGATCAGCAACGTCGTCGCGGACCTGGTCGCCGACGGACTGGTCGAGGAGGCCGGCAGCGTCGACTCCGACGGCGGCCGGCCGCGCACCCTGCTGCGGGTGTCCCCGGCCAGCGGCCACATGATCGGCGTGGACGTCGGCGAGACCCGGGTCCGCATCGAGCTGTTCGACCTCGCCCTGACCGAACTCGCCCGCGCCGAGCGCCCGCTGACCCCCCAGCGCTACGACGTCGACGTGATCACCGGGCACGTTCGGGACGGCATCGCCGAGGTCCTGGCCGCCGCGCACCTGGCGCCCGAACGGCTTTTGGGCGTCGGCATCGGCGTCCCCGGCATCGTCGAGCACACCCCCGACCGGGGCGCCGTCGTGCACGGCCAGACCATCGGCTGGAACGCGGTGCCCCTGGAAGCGCTGCTGCGCACCGATTCCCGGCTGCCCGACAGCGTCCCCTACTTCATCGACAACGGCGCCAAGACGCTCGGCCAGGCCGAGATGTGGTTCGGCGCCGGGCGCGGCGCGGGCAACGCGGTCGTGGTGCTGTTCGGCTCGGGCGTCGGCGCCTGCCTGGTCACCCCCGAGGTGGAGCGCGGCCGGGCCGTGGAGTGGGGGCACCTGACGGTCCGGGTGCGGGGGCGGCGCTGCCGGTGCGGCGCGCTGGGCTGCCTGGAGGCGTACGCCGGTGCGGAGTCCCTGCTGGCCCGCTGGCGCGAGGAGGGCGGGCGGCCGCCGCGCGACGCCGACGAGGAGACCGCGCTGACCGCCATGCTGGCCGCCGCCTACCCGCCCGAGGGCCAGGACGCCGACCCGGTCGCGCTCGGCGTCCTGGAGGAGACCGCCGAGTACCTGGGCGCCGGCCTGTCCGACCTGATCAACCTCTTCCAGCCCGAGCGCATCCTCATCGGCGGCTGGGCCGGCCTCCAGCTCGGCCCCCGTTTCCTGCCCGCCGTACGCCGCCACGCCACCGCGTACGCGCTGCGCCACCCGGCGGAGAACGTGACCGTGGAGCTCGGCCGGCTCGGCCCCGACGCGGTCACCGTCGGCGCCGCGATCCTGCCGCTCGCCGACTTCTTCACCCGCGGCGGCCGGCGCGCCGAACCCGTCGCCCAGGACCGGCTGCCGGCCTGGCAGACCGCGCTGGAGGAGCGCAGGGCGTAGGCACGGGGAGGGGCGGCCGGCGGCGGTGCGCCCTTCGGCGCGGATCCGGGAGCCGGGGGAGGGAGGGCCGCCGGTCCGACGGCGCGGAAGGGCGCGGGACCGCCCGCACGGCGGGAGGCGTCGTGCGGGCGGTCCCGCGCGGCGTCCCGGCCGGCGGCCAGGGCCCGGTTCGGCCGAGGTCCGGGCGCCGGCTGGACCGCCGGACAGTGTGCCACGGCGCGCGGCGGCGCGGGACCCTGGACGAGCGCTGCCACGACGCGGGTCCCGGCCCGCCTGCCGAGCGGCCGCTACGTCGTGCCCGCCCGGCCGACGGAGCCCCGCGGCCGGGCGCAGACGCCGCCCGGCGGGGAGGTTTCGCAGGTCATCGCGGAGGTACCCGCGGGTCGCCCCCTGACGCGCGGGGGCCCCACCGACGCGAAGGGAGTTCCCCGTGACCGACGACCACCGCGCCGCACCCGGCGAGAACGGCGCGCCCGTCCCGCGTGACATGCCCGACCAGCAGGCCCAGGGCGACGAGGATCCCTGGGAGGCGGCCGACCGGACCGCGATGGCCAGGGCCGCCCGCTCCGAGCCCGACGCCGGCGACGACGTGCCCGACACCGACGAGGCGGGCACGGGCCCCGGCGGCGGCTCCCCCTCCGCGGGCGCGGTGCACCCCGAGGAGCAGCCCGAGCCGGAGGAGCCGTCCGGCTGACGTACGCCCGCGCCGCCTACCCCAGGCGTCCACGGGCGGCTCCCGCGCGGGTCGCCGCCCCCGGGGCCGCGCCGGCTCAGCCGACCTTGCGGCCCCGCATGGGTGCGGTGTCCGCGCCCGCACCGCGCTGGAGCCCCTCCAGGAACTCCTGGATCACCTCGACGGCCGTACGCCGGGGGCGCCAGCCCAGCTCGGTGTGGGCCCGGGTGCAGTCCATCAGGGGCAGGCGGAGCACCGCGTCGAACAGGTGCGGGGAGGCGGGCAGCAGGCGCAGCCCCCAGGCGGCGGCGATCGCCGAGCGCGCCGCGGTGCGCGGCAGCCGCACCGGCCGGGCGTCCAGCAGCTCGCCCAGCACCTTGGCGTCCAGCGGTGGGTCCGCGGCCAGGTTGAACGCCCCGCGCACCTCCCGGCGCAGCGCGAGCTGGTAGGCGCGCGCGCCGTCGTCCGTGTGCAGGGCCTGCACCCGCAGCCCGGGGACGTCCGGCAGGAACGGCAGCAGCTCCGGCCGGGCCAGCGGCCCGGGCAGGAACCGGCCGCCGAAGATGCGCCGCTGCTCGCTCGCCGACTCCGCCTTGAACAGGAACGCCGGCCGCATCCGCACCACCCGGACGCCGGGGTGGTCGCGTTCGAAGGTGTCCAGAGTCCGTTCCAGGTACGCCTTCTCCCGGGTGTACGCCGCGTCCGGCCAGCCGTGGGTCGGCCAGGACTCGTCCACGGGCCGGTCCTTGGGGCCGGGCGAGTACGCGCCGACCGAGGAGGCGTGCACCAAGGCCGGCACCCGGGCGGCGGCCACCGCCTCGAAGACCCGGATGCTGCCCAGGACGTTGGTGCGCCAGGTCGTGGCCGGGTCGTGCGTCGGCTGGAACGCCCAGGCGAGGTGGATCACCGCGTCCGCGCCCTCGAACTCGGCGGCCAGTCCGGCCTGTTCGGAGGCCACGTCCACGGCCGCCCACTCCGTCTTCGGCGGCGACCAGTCGGGGATCCGGCGAGCCAGGCCCCGGACCGAGGCCACCTCCGGGTCCTCGGAGAGCAGACGGACGACGCTGGTACCGACGTTGCCGGTGGCGCCCGTGACGACGATCCTGCTGCCCGAAGCGCTGCTCACCTGGGACTCCTCTCGGCCGGCGACTGACGACGCGCACCCGAGTACCGCGGTCCCCGCGGCTCAACCCGGCCGCGCACCGCCGGCCCGCGCCGCTCCGGCCCGCACCTCACGCGAACGCGTTCACGCCCGTCAGCTCCGCCGAGAGATCCCACAGGCGGGCCGCCCCGGCGGGGTCGACGGCCCAGGACTTCACGCCGTCACCCAGCCCGCCGTCCCGGGTCTCCGTGCCCTCCCGGGCGGGCTCGGCGACGTCGCAGTCCTCCAGGTAGAGCCCGCCCAGGCCGTCCAGCCGCGGGGAGGTGGCCGCCCACACCTGAGTGGCGGCGCCCTGCTGCGGGGTCTTGAAGTGCTCGGGGTGGAGCACGGTGCCGTTCTCGTCGATCCAGCCGCGCTCGATCATCTCCCGCTGCTCCAGATGGCGCTGGAGCGGAGTGAGGATGCCGCCGGGGTGCAGGGCGAAGGCGCGTACGCCGCGGTCCCGGGCGCGGGCGTCGAGGCCGACGGCGAACAGGGAGTTGGCGGTCTTGGCCTGCCCGTAGGCGAGCCACTTGTCGTAGCCCCGTCGCCAGTGGACGTCGTCCCACCGGACGTCGGAGAGCTGGTGGCCGCGCGAGGAGACCGAGACCACCCGGGCGCCTCCCGGCTCGATCGCCGGCCACAGCCGGTTGACCAGGGCGAAGTGTCCGAGGTGGTTGGTCGCGAACTGGGTCTCCCAGCCGGGTCCGACCCGGGTCTCGGGGCAGGCCATGATCCCGGCGTTGCCGATGACGAGGTCCAGGGAGCGGCCGGAGCCGAGGAACCGCTCGGCGAAGGCGCGGACGCTCTCCAGGTCGCCGAGGTCCAGCTCGTCCACCTCTACGCCGGGTACGCCCGCCAGGGCCTCGCGCGCGGTGTCCGGCCGCCGGGCCGGTACGACCACCCGGGCGCCCGCCCCGGTCAGCGCGCGCGTCGTCTCCAGTCCCAGACCCGAATAGCCGCCCGTGACCAGGGCGAGCTTCCCGGTGAGGTCGATGCCGCGCAGGACGTCCTCGGCGGTGCTCGTCGCGCCGAAACCCGAACCGATCTTGTGCTGTGCCGAAGTGCTCATGACCGGCACGCTACGGATTGGAGCGCTCTCGAAGTCAAGCCCCGCCGACGGCGCGCACCCGGGCCACCCGGCCGCCCGGACACCCGCCGCGCTGACATCGTCCGCGTGGCCACGCGGCCGCGCGGACACCAGGACACCCGGACAGGGGAAAGCCCCGGCCGTGACGGGGGAATCACGACCGGGGCGGTCTTGCGTGGGCGCGCATGGCGGTCGCCTCTCGGCGAGTCGCTCCACAGGGCTTCAGCCGAACGATCGTCCCTGTGGGCAATAGGTGAGGCCCGGGGACACTGTCCCATCCGCACCCACAGTTGGTTCAACGGAGAACCACCCGTCGGTGTTCCGGCGTCGGCCCGCTGACGTGGTGATCCGCGTCACTCCGGTTCCGCCGCGGTGCGCCCGGCCGCCGCTGCCTCCCGCTCCGGCGCCCGCACGGCGGCCGGCACCGCCTCCGCCCACAGGCTCTCCGCCTGGAGCAGCAGCGACCCGAGCACCGTGGTCCGGGCCGTCTCCCGGCCCGCGTGCTCGCGCAGCACGTCCTGCAGCCGGTGGTGCAGCTCCCGGCGGTCCCGCTCGCCCTCCTCCTCGGACCCGTCCGCGTCCGTCCGCTCACCGCGCTCGCCGAGCAGCCGGTCGCCCTCGGCGTGGCAGGCCCGCCCGATCAGCTCCAGCAGCTTCGCGTACGTCACCAGCACCTCCGGGTCCGGCGGCTGCGGCGCGCGGTCCTCGTCGGCCGCGATCGCGAGCGTGCGGGTCAGCGCCCGTACGTGCCCGGTGATCCGGCTCCAGCGCTCGTCCTCCGAGTCCGGCGGCACGTACGAGGGGGGCCGGCGCAGCGCCCGCAGCGGGCGGTCCATCAGCCGCAGGCTCTCCCGGCTCCAGCGGCGGGCCGAGTGCAGCGTCTCCAGCCGGTGCTCCAGCCGGGCCGAGCGGCGCGACCACTCGGCCGCGGTGCGGGCGTCCCACTCCCCGTCGCGCAACTCCTCGGCGACCGCGCACAGCACGTCACCGGTCTCCCGGGCGACGGCCGCGAGGTTGTCCCGCACGTCCCGCAGATGGATCGGCGGCAGGATCAGCGCGTTGACGGCCACCCCGATCACCGCGCCCAGCAGGGTCTGGCCCAGCCGGTGCCCGACCGAGGCGGCCGAGACGCTGCCCGCCGCCAGCGTGAACACCGCCGTGGTGGCGCCGTAGACGCCCTGGTCGCCGAAGCGCGACCAGTTCGCCAGCAGCATCAGCAGCGGCAGGCAGATCGCGAGCGCGCCCAGGGTGTCGCCGGTGACCGCCTCCGCGCCCGAGGCGAGGAGCGTCCCGGCGCAGATCGCCGTGCACTGCTGCGCCGCCCGCCGCAGCGAGCTGTACACCGTGGCCTGCACCAGGACCAGCGCCACCCACGGCGCCATCAGGGCCATCGGGTCGCCCATCAGGTTCTTCGCCACGACCCAGGCCAGCAGGGCCGCGCCGGCCGCCTTCAGCGACTGCGCCAGCAGGTCCCGCTCCCGGCCGGGCCCGCGCCCGACCGCCCGGACGGCCCGCGCGACGCGGGCGGCCTCGGCGCGGACGGCGTGCACCGGGCGGACGGCGAGCAGCCGGACGGCGGCGCGCCACCGGTCGCCCGGCCGGCCGCGGGGCTCCTGTGGCGCGTCCGGCGGTGAAGTCGGCCCTGGGCTCTGCGGTGCGCGCGTCATGCGGGCCGGGTATCCGAAGGCCACGGGGTACTAAGCGGGATCATCATCACATTTTTCGCCCGGTGGGCGGCGGTTTCCCAGGCGGACCGCCACCCGGACCTGTGGACCCCAGGCCGGTGGCCCTGCCCGGCAGACCCCAGGCCGATGGCCCTGCCCCGACACACCTCAGGCCAGTGGCCCGTCCGCCAGGGACGCCAGCAGGTCGGCGGGGTCCCGGTAGACCTCCGTCGCGCCCGCCTCCTCCAGATCGGCGCGGGCGATGCCCCCGCACAGCACGGCCACGCAGCGCACCCCGGCCCGGCTGCCGGCCCGCATGTCCCAGACCGTGTCGCCGACGAACACCGCCCGCCCGGGGTCCACTCCGGCCAGTTCGAGGGCGTGCTCGACGGGCTCGGGCGCGGGCTTGCCCTGTTCCACGTCGTCGGCGCTGGCCGTGGCGGTGATGGCGTCGTCCGCGTCGAGCGCCTTGCGCAGCGCGTCCAGCTCAGGACCGCTCGCCGAGGTGGCCAGCACCACCGCCCAGTCGTTCTCGTGCAGGCGCCGCAGCAGCCGGCCGGCGTCCTCGAACGCGGGCAGCCGGTCGAAGTACTGGGCGTAGAGCGTGGTGTGGGCGGCGTTCAGCTCCTCGTCCCGGTCCTTGTCGCGGTCCTCGCCGAGCAGCCGGGCGATGAGATCGGTCGAGCCGAGCCCCACGGAACGGTGGATGGCGTGCATGGGCACCCGGTGGCCCGCCTGCCGGAAGGCCTCCCACCAGGTGACGACGTGGAGGTGGTTGGTGTCGACGAGGGTTCCGTCGACGTCGAACACGGCGGCACGGTCCATTACGGGAGTCCTCCCACTGCTGCTTGTCGGTGCGGGCCCGAGTACCCGCACCGGCCCACCACCACTCGGACCGGGTCAGCCGGCCGCCGCCCGGGCCGGTGGGCGCCGCTCGCGCGTCCAGGTCAGCAGCTCGTCCGCGGACCAGGTCGTCACCACCCGTCCGGCCGGCACCCCGCACTCCTCGGCCCGTGCGCAGCCGTACGCCTGCCAGTCCAGCTGGCCCGGGGCGTGGGCGTCGGTGTCGACGGCGAACAGCACGCCCGCCTCGACCGCGCGCCGCAGCAGCGGCCGCGGCGGGTCGAGCCGCTCGGGGCGGCTGTTGATCTCCAGCGCGGTCCCGGTCTCGGCGCACGCGGCGAGCACCGCGTCCGCGTCGAACTCCGACTCGGGCCGCCCCCGCCCGGTCACGAGCCGTCCGGTGCAGTGCCCGAGCACGTCGGAGTGCGGATCGCGGACGGCGGCCACCATGCGCCGGGTCATCGAGCGGGCGTCCATCCGCAGCTTGGAGTGGACCGACACCACCACGACGTCCAGCCGTTCGAGCAGCTCGGGCTCCTGGTCGAGCGAGCCGTCGTCGAGGATGTCGCACTCGATGCCGGTCAGCAGCCGGAACGGCGCCCAGGTCTCGTTCAGCTCCGCCACCACGTCGAGCTGCTCGCGCAGCCGCTGCGGGGACAGCCCGCGGGCCACCGTCAGCCGCGGCGAGTGGTCGGTGAGCACCGCCCACTCGTGCCCGAGCGCCGCCGCGGCCCGGCCCATCGCGGCGATCGGACTGCCGCCGTCGGACCAGTCGGAGTGCAGGTGGCAGTCGCCGCGCAGCAGCGCCCGCAGCGCCTCGCCGCCCCGGGCGAGCGGTCGCCCGGCCTCCTGCTCCAGCGTGCGCAGATAGCCGGGCGTCTCTCCGGCCAGGGCCTCGCGCGCCACCTGCGCGGTCTTCGGGCCGACGCCCTTGAGCGACTCCAGGGTCCCGGCCGCCGCGCGCTCGGCCGTCTCGCCGGCGGGCAGCCCGCCCAGCACGCCGGCCGCCGTGCGGAAGGCGCGCACGCGGTAGGTCGGCGCCCCGGACCGCTCCAGCAGGAAAGCGATCTGCTCCAGTGCCTCGACAGGGTCCATCGCCACCTCCGCCACCAGGGTTCCCCGGCGCCCCGGACCCGCACCCGCCAGGGCGGCGCGGCGGCGGCCCGGTTTGCCCGGGACGGGCCCGGGTACTGCGGTGCCTCGTTCCCGCCGTCGCCCTCACCAGGAGGTCCGTGTCATGTCCGACCCCACGTCGGCCGCCGCCCGGGTGGCCGTGATCACCGGCGCCGACTCCGGCATCGGCCGCGCCACCGCCGTACGTCTCGCCGAAGCCGGTCTTGACATCGGGATCACCTGGCACAGCGACGAGAAGGGCGCCGAACGGACCGCCGAGGAGGTCCGCGCCCAGGGCCGCCGGGCGGCCGTCACCCGGATGGACCTCACCCGGCTGCCGGAGGCGGCCGACGCCCTGGACGAGCTGGCCGACGACCTCGGCGGCCGGGTCGACGTCCTGGTCAACTGCTCGGGCACCGGCACCGCCACGCCCTACCTCGACCTGGGCCTGGACGACCTGCGCCGGGTGCTGGACGTGGACCTGGCCGGGCCGTTCCTGCTGGGGCAGAAGGCGGCCCGGCGGATGATCGCGCAGGGCGGCGGCGGCCGGATCGTCAACGTCACCTCGGTGCACGAGCACCAGCCGCGGGTGGGCGCCGCCCCGTACTGCGCGGCCAAGGGCGGTCTCGGGCTGCTCACCCAGGTGATGGCGCTGGAGCTGGCCGAGCACGGCATCACCGTGAACGCGGTGGCGCCCGGCGAGATCGCCACGCCCATGACCGGCCAGGAGGACACCGACGTCCAGACCCAGCACCGCCCCGGAGTGCCGCTGGGCCGGCCCGGCGACGCCCGTGAGGTCGCCGCCGTCATCGCCTTCCTGGCCGGCCCCGACGCCTCCTACGTCACCGGCGCCTCCTGGAGCGTGGACGGCGGGATGCTCCGGATGGGCCCGATGGCCGGCTCGCACCTGACCGGCGACGACTGGCGGCGGCCGTGACCGGGGCCGGTGCCGGAACCGGCATGTCGGGCGGCCGCGACCTAGGCTGGATGACATGACGGAGAGCGCGAGCCCCTACATATCGCAGCCGCGGATCATGGTGCTCGGGGTACAGCCGGGCACCCCGCCGTTCCGCATCGTGGAGATCGACGGCGAGGTCGTCGGCGAGGCCAGGACCGTCACCGACGTCCTCCAGGCCGCCGCCGCGTTCGGCATCCGCGTCCACGACCTGGACGACCCGGACGTGGTCCGCTGGGTCGGGGGCGACAAGTTCACCTGGAGCCGGCACTAGCATCCGCCGCCACCGGCTCCGTACGCCACGCGTCACCCGCCGTCGGGCCGCCCGGCGCCGGCCCTCGCCGGTCCGCCGTGGGTCAGCCCACCGTCCACTTCTGGGCGGCGGTGCCGTTGCAGGTCCAGATCTGCAGCCGGGTGCCGTTGGCGGAGTTGGCGCTGGGGACGTCCAGGCACTTGTTCGCCTGCGGGTTGACGATGTCGTTGGCCGAGGAGATCGCCCACTTCTGGTTCGCCCCGCCGGTGCAGTCCCACAGCTGGACCTGGGAGCCGTCGGCGGTGCCGTTGTCCTTCACGTCCAGGCACTTGCCCAGCGCCCGCAGCGTGCCGTCGGAGCCGACCGTCCACTGCTGGGCGGCGGTGCCGTTGCAGTCGTAGAGCTGGACCGCGGTGCCGTTGGCGGTGCCGCCGGCGGCCACGTCCGCGCACTTGCCGGCCAGCCCCTTGATCGCCTTGCCGCCGCTCGGCGTGCCGCTCGTGGTGACCGAGACCGAGTCGACCACCAGCTGCTGCGGGAAGGAGGTCGAGCCGTCCGGGTCGCCCGGCCAGTAGCCGCCCACCGCGAGGTTCAGGATGAGGAAGAACGGCTTGTTGAACACCCACGTCTTGCCGCCCAGATCGGCGGGCGTGCGGCGCTGGTAGACGGTGCCGTCCACCGACCAGGTGATCGAGTCGGGCGCCCAGTCGACGGCGTAGGTGTGGAACGCGTCCGCGAACGCCTGCCCGTTCGGCAGCGAGTACGGCGCGCCGATGCCGGCCGAGCCCGAGTAGCCCGGTCCGTGGATCGTGCCGTGGACCGTGGAGGGCTCGAAGCCGACGTTCTCCATCACGTCGATCTCACCGGAGTTGGGCCAGCCGACCTGCCCGATGTCGGTGCCCAGCATCCAGAACGCCGGCCACATGCCCTGCCCGCGCGGTATCTTCATCCGCGCCTCGACGTGCCCGTACTGCGCGGAGAACTTCCCCGAGGTGTTCAGCCGCGCCGAGGTGTACTGGCATGTCCCGTACCAGCACTGGTAGTTGGCGGGGTTCTCGCGGCGGGCGGTGATGACCAGGTGGCCCTGGCCGTCCAGGGCGGCGTTCTTGGTGCCCGAGGTGTAGTACTGCCGTTCGTGATTGCTGACGTTGTCGCCGGTCTCCAGCTGCCACTTGCCGGAGTCGACGGCCGAACCGGCCGGGCCGTCGAAGGTGTCGGAGAACGTCGCCGCGGCCGCCGCCGCGGGGGCGGCGGCCGGGTCCGCCTGCGCCGTGCCGACCGCGGCGGAACCGACCAGGACGGCGGACAGGGCGGCGAGGAGACATCTGCGGAGCACACGTGGACGGGCCACGGCTCTCCCTTCCGTACGGCGGCCCGTGCGGGGGCGCGCCGACAGTCGTGGGGGATGGGGGAAGAGTGTCGCCTCTTGATTTAAGGAGTGAACTAAGGGGGCGTCAATACCCTGGTCCGGACCAGCCCGCCGACTCGTTCACACCTTCACGCGCCGCTTGCGGGCGTGTACGGCCCGTCCCATCCGGCGGCCCACGAGCAGGTAACCCAGCAGCGCCCCGGCCGTGTTGAGGATGACGTCGTCGACGTCGAAGGCCCGCCCGGTGATCAGCGCGCCCTGCGCGAACTCCACCAGCAGCATCACCGTCGCGGTCAGCAGCAGCACCTTGAGCATCCCGCGCGCCCGCGGCGCCACCACCGGCACCAGCACCCCGAACGGCACCCCGAGCAGCACGTTCCCGCCGATCTGCTTGACCGCCTCGCGCAGCGCCGGCGCGTCCAGATAGGCCCGCAGCGAAGCGCCCGGCCGCAGATTGGTGTGCGCCAGCGACGCGGAGGCGGGCGACGGCTCCAGGGTCAGCCGGGCCAGGACGACGGCGAACGCCACCATGAAGACGAACGCGCACACCATCGCCAGCAGCCGCAGCGGCCAGGGCGCGGGCCGGCGTTCGACGCTCTCGGCCGGCGCCGCGCGCCGCGACTCGGCCGCGACCGGCTCCTTGCGGTCCAGTCCCGGCCGGCGGCGCGCGAACCCGCCCCGGCGGGACGCGCCCCCGCGCGCGGATCCGCCCCCGCGCAGGACCCCGCCGCCGCCCGGCAGGCCGCCGCACCCGGCGTCCGGGCCGGCGGCGGTGGTGGCGGCGGTGTGCGGGCGCGTACGGCCACGCGGGCGGAGCGCCCAGCGGTCCATGGCATCCTCCAGTCGTCAACGTCCATGGTTGACAAGCCGGTTACCCGCGAACCACGCCGCGATACCGTCGCCCGGCCGCCGCCCCGCCGCTCCCGGCCAGGGCGCCCGCCCGGTTTCCGTTGCTGCTGTCGGGGCAACCGGGCCCCAGACCCGCGCGCCGCCGCCCGTCCCGCGGCCGGCCCGGTGTTTGGATGCCGACAGACGCCGTACGGCACTGCGGCGCACAGCGACGAGGACGACGACCGGACCGGCGGAGGTGGCGGGTGAGGGCACGTTCCGCGCTCCTCGCCGCGGGCGAGGTGGCGCTGTGGTGGGCGGCCCTCCTGGTGTTCTGGCTGATGCTGATCAGCACCGTGTACCCCCTGGAACGGGCGGTCGGCGCGGGCGCGGCGGGCGTGGGCGCGCTGGTCGCGCGGGCCGGCCGGCGGGCGGTGGTCCGCCGGTGAACGGCTGGCTCCTGGCGGCGACCGCGGTCCTGGCCGTGGGCCTCGGCGCGGGCCTGTGGGGCGTGTCCACCGGGCCGCTGGGCCGCCGCGTCACCGCCCAGAACCTGTCCACCGCCATGGTCTGCCCCGGCCTGCTGCTGCTCGCCCAGGGCTACGGCCGCACCTCCTACGTCGACCTGGCGCTGCTGCTGGCGCTGCTCGGCCCGGTCGGCACCCTGGTCTTCGCCCGGCTGCTCGCCGACGAACTCACCGACGACCCGCCCCGCGCCTGGGGCCTGACCTGGGCCGCCGCGGCCGTCGGCGCGGTCGTCGTCACCGTGCTGTGCGCGGTCGCCGGGCCCGGCCGGGCCATGGTGAAGCTCCTGCTCATCGGCGCGCTGCTGATCGGCGGGAACCTCATGGCCTCCCGGGCGCTGTCCGGCGGCTTCGCGGCGGTGGACCGTGGCTGACGCGCTGATCGTCCTGGCCCTGCTGGCCGTCGCCGGCTGCGCGACCTCGGCCGTCCTCAACCGCGACCCCACACGCCAGGCCCTGGTGCTGGCGGTCCTCGGCACCGTCCTCGCCGTGCTCTTCACCGTGCTCCAGGCGCCCGACGTCGGACTCTCCCAGCTCGCCGTCGGCTCGGCCCTGACCCCGCTGCTGATCATGCTGACGGTGCGCAAGGTCCGCCGCCGCTCCGCCGCGCCGAAGGACGGCCCCGAGTGAGCCGGCGCGCACGCCTGTGGCTGGTGCTCCTCGGCGGCTCGGGCCTGGCCGCCCTGCTCGTCGCCGCGTGCCTGCGGCTGCCCGCCTTCGGCGGCGCCCGCCACCCCTACGGCGACCGCGCCGTGGCCGCCGCCCTGGCCCGGCGCACCGCCAACACCATCGCCTCCGTCAACTTCGACCAGCGCGCCTTCGACACGATGGGCGAGATGTCGATCCTCTTCGCGGCCGTCCTCGGCTGCGTCGTCCTGCTGCGCCAGGCCCGCGACGAGCACCGCGACCCGCCCCGGCCGGCCGAGGTCGCCGCCCCCGTGCGCCGCTACGCGCTGAGCACGCTGCCCGTCGCGCTGGTCACCGGCCTCTACGTCATCGCCCACGGCCAGCTCAGCCCCGGCGGCGGCTTCCAGGGCGGTGTGGTCGCCGCGACCGCGCTGCACCTGATGTACCTGGGCGCCGACTACGCCGCCCTGGAACGCGTCCGGCCCGTCGAGGCGTACGAGATCGCGGACGCGCTGTCGGCCGCCGCCTACCTCGTCCTGGGCTTCGCCGGGGTGCTGGCCGGCACCGCGTTCCTCGCCAACACCCTGCTGCCGCTCGGCACGTTCAACACGCTGTCGTCCGGCGGCACGGTCCCGCTGCTGAACGCGGCCATCGGCATGGAGGTCGCCTGCGCCGTCGTCGTGCTGCTCGCCCGCTTCCTGGACCAGGCCGTCGAGATCGTGGAGGAGAACGTGCGGGAGAACGGGAAGAACGGCGATAACGGGACGAACGGGATGGATGGGAAGAACGGGGAGAACGGGGAGAACGGAGAGTGAGAACGCCGTGAGCGCCGTCCTGCACGTCCTTCCGTACCTGATCGCCGCGTACGTGTTCCTGATCGGCTGCTACGGGCTGGCCACCAGCCGCAACCTGATCCACGCCGTGGGCTGCCTGGCCGTGTGCCAGTCGGCGACCTATGTGCTGCTGCTGGCCGTCGGCTACCGCGACGGCGCCACCGCCCCGGTCTTCTCCGACCTCGCGCCCGGCTCACGGCCCGTGGTGGACCCCGTCGTGCAGGCGCTCACCCTCACCGACGTCGTGGTCGGCGCGACGGTGACCGCGCTGCTGCTCGCGCTGACCGTGCAGATCTCCAAGCGGCACGGCACCGTCGATCCCGACGAGCTGAGGGAGCTGCGCGGCTGATGCACCGTCTGCTGCCGCTGCTGCCCGCGGTTCCGCTGCTGGGCGCCGCGCTGCTCGTCGCGGGCGGCCGACGGCTGCCCCGGCCGGTCGCGGAGACCTTCGGCTGCCTGGTCGCCGCGGTCACCGCCGCGCTGGCGGGGCTGCTCCTGCTGCACTCCACCCCGCCGATGGCCGCATGGGTCGGCGGCTGGTTCCCGAAGGGCGGCGAGAGCGTCGGCATCGTCCTGGTGGGGGACGGCGCGAGCCTCGGCATGGTCACGCTGGTCTCGCTGCTGACGCTGGCCGCGCTGGCGTACTCCTGGCACTACTTCGACGAACCGCCGCGCGGCCACACCGGCTCGTTCCCCGCGCTGCTGCTGCTCTTCCAGGGCGGCATGTGCGGCTTCGCGCTCGCCGGCGACCTGTTCAACGCCTTCGTCTTCTTCGAACTGATGAGCGTCGTCGCCTACGCCCTGACCGGGTACCGCATCGACGAGGCCAAGGCCGTGCAGGGCGCCCTGGGCTTCGCCCTCGTCAACTCGCTGGGCGCCTACTTCATGCTCATGGGCATCGCCCTGCTCTACGCCCGCACCGGCGAACTGGGCATGGCGAAGATCGGCCAAGGCCTGGACGCGGCGGCCGCCGGCCACGGACCCGACGCGCTCACCCTGGCCGGCTTCGTGCTGTTCCTGACCGGCCTGCTGGTCAAGGCGGCCGCCGTGCCCTTCCAGTTCTGGCTGCCCGACGCGCACGCCGTCGCCCCCACCCCGGTGTGCATGCTGCTGTCCGGGGTCATGGTGGAACTCGGCGTCTACGGCGTCTGGCGGGTGTACGGGCTGGTCTTCTCCGGGCCCGGCGGCATCCCCGCGGCCGACGCCACCCGGGCGCTGGTGACGCTCGGCGTGCTGACCGCCGCCGTCGGCGCGGTGATGTGCTGGTACCAGCGGCACATCAAACGCCTGCTCGCCTTCTCCACCATCGCCCACACCGGGCTGTTCCTCGTCGGCGTCGGCGTCCTCAAGGCCCAGGCCGACGAGGGCACCGCCCTGTACGTCCTCGCCCACGCCGGAGTGAAGGCCGCCCTGTTCGCCTGCGCCGGCATGCTGCTCGACCGCTACGGCAGCGTCGACGAGTTCTCTCTGCACGGCCGCGCCCGGGAACTGCGCGGCGTCGGCATCATGTTCGGCGTCGGCGCCCTCGCCCTGGCCGGGCTGCCGCCCTTCGGGACCGGCCTCGGCAAGGCCGTCAGCGAGGAGGCCGTGGGCGGCCCGCTCACCGCCCTGTACATCGCCGCCTCCGCGCTCACCGGGGCCGCGGTGCTGCGGGTTGCCGCCCGCGTCTTCCTCGGCCTCGGCCCCCGGCCCGGGGAACCGCGGGACGAGGAACGCGAGGAGGACGAGACGTCCGGCTCCGGCGAGGAACCGGAGACCCGTCAGCGCCTGGACCGGATCCCGGCCACCATGCGGTCGGTCCCGGCCGTCCTGCTGGTCGCGGCGCTCGCCGTCGGCGCGGTCCCCGGCTTCGCCCACGCGGTGGGGGAGCGCGTGGACGAGTCCGGCGCCCGGGGGGTGTTCTCCGCCGTGCACTGGACCGCGACCGGGATCCTGCTGGACCTGCTGTCGACCGCGCTGGCGGTGGCCGTCGCGGGCCTCGCCGTCGCCCGGCCGCGCCTGCTGGCCGCACCCGGCTGGGCCCTGCCGCTCAGACGCCTGCAGTCCGGGCACGTCGGCGACTACGTGGCCTGGCTGCTGGTCGGCGTCGCGCTCCTCGGGGCGCTGGCGCTGCCGGGAGTCCTCGGCTGACCGGACGCCGCGACGCCGGTCAGGTGACGTAGGTGATGTGCACCTCGGTGAAGCCGAGGGACTTCAGCAGGCCCTGGAGCATGTCCCGGGTGTTGGTCTCGGCCCGCGCGGTCAGCCCGCTGTCCTTGGCCGCCTCGCCGATGTGCTGGACCGCCAGCCGCTGCACGGCCTGCTCGCTGTTGGGGTTGTCCGAGAACAGGTCGCCGAGCCGGTTCAGCAGCCCGCGCTGCTTGGAGACGGCGTAGGAGTGGTCCGCGTCCAGGGCCGGGGTGCCCAAGCGCGCGTGCGGCAGGCGGAGCGTGGCCGAGGTGCGGTCCTCGTCGACCGTCACGTCCTGGTCGCCCAGCTTGCCGAGGTCGACGTAGGCGTCCACGGTGCCGGCCCCGACGTACAGGGTGCGCGAGCCGCGGATCGCGTCGGGCAGGTACTTGGCGTCCTTCTCCAGGTCCACGACGACCTGGAAGTTGCCGGACGCGGCGTCGTAGCGGCTCATGTCCCGCACCGACCTCAGGAGCGCGGGGCCCGAGCGGTCGTGCGTCTCGGTGCCGAACAGGTCCTTGATGCCCGGCAGCACCGCCAGCCGGATGCCGGCGAACAGCACGACCAGCACCAGCACCAGCGCGCCCAGCGCCTTCGCCCAGCCGGGGACGCGCCGACGCGGTCTTTCGGTGGACGTCGTCATGGGGGACCCTCCTCTCTCCTCACATCTCCACAGCGGATGCCCGCCAAAACCCGTCGCAGACGGTCCGGTTGGTGCCTTGAACCGTCCGGCCGGGGAACCCGGGGCGACAGGGACTCGGCCCGGTGCCGTCCGAATGATCAGGCGAGGAGCGGATCGTGCGAGACATCGCGGTGTTCAGCGGCAGCGCCCACCCGGCACTCGCGGCCGAGGTCTGCGCCCATCTGGGGGTGCCGCTCAGCCCGACGCGGGTCAGCCGGTTCGCCAACGACTGCCTGGAGGTGCAGCTGCGGGCCAACTGCCGCGAGCGGGACGTGTTCCTGATCCAGCCGCTGGTCAAGCCGGTGCAGGAGCACCTGGTCGAGCTGCTGATGATGTGCGACGCGGCGCGCGGCGCCTCCGCCGGCCGGATCACCGTCGTGATGCCGCACTACTCCTACGCCCGCTCCGACAAGAAGGACGCCCCGCGCATCTCCCTGGGCGGCCGGCTGGTGGCCGATCTGCTGGTCGCGGCGGGCGCGGGCCGGGTGCTGGCGATGACGCTGCACTCCCCGCAGGTGCACGGCTTCTTCTCGGTCCCCGTCGACCATCTGCACGCGCTGCGCGAGCTGGCCGCGCACTTCTCGCGCCTCGACCTGTCCCGGACCACCGTCGTCTCGCCGGACCTCGGCAACGCCAAGGAGGCCGCCGCGTTCGCCCGGCTGATCGGCGCCCAGGTGGCCGCCGGGGCCAAGCAGCGCTACCCGGACGACCGGGTGAGCATCAGCTCGGTCATCGGGGAGGTGGCGGGGCGGGACGTGATCGTGCTGGACGACGAGATCGCCAAGGGCAGCACGGTGCTGGAACTGCTGGACCGGCTGCGCGAGTCGGGGCCGCGGTCCATCCGGGTCGCCTGCACGCACGGCCTGTTCGCGGCGGGCGCGCTGGAGCGGCTGACCGGGCAGCCGGACGTGCTGGAGGTGGTGTGCACCAACACCGTGCCGGTGCCGGTGGGCGACGGCGCGGCGGACGGGCCCGCGCGGGCCGGGGGCGCGGGGGAGGAGCGCGGGCCGGGGCGGGGCAAGCTGCGGGTGCTGTCCATCGCGCCCGCGCTCGCCGAGGCGGTGCGGCGCATCCACAACGGGGAGTCGGTCAGCGCGCTGTTCGACGCGCCGCGCGAGGAGCGGCCCGCCGGGCGGGTCACCGGCAGCCGGAGTGGGCCTCGGGCCGCTCCAGGGCCGCAGTCAGCGTCGGGCGCGGAGGCAGCAGCCGGGCCAGGCCGGTGACCCTCAGGACGCGCAGGGTCAGCGGGTGCGCGCACACCAGGCGCAGTTCGCCGTCCTGGTCGAGGAGCCGGGTGCGGGCGCGGTAGAGCAGGCGCAGTCCGGAGCAGTCGAAGAAGTCCACCCCGCTCAGGTCGATCACCACCCGGGCCTCGCGGCGGGCCGTCACCCGGTCCAGGAATGGCGTGATCCGTTCGGCCGCGGCGATGTCGATCTCGCCGAGGAACTCCAGCACGATGTGCCCGCGCACCCTGCGGACGCGCAGCTGCCGGTCGAGCGGCTCGGGAACGTTCGCCACGACACTTCGCCTCCAACCGGCCCCATACGGCGGCGGGACGGGCCGTCACCCGGCACAACTGCCGCCCCCGCCCTGCAAATTACCCTCGAACGAGTGAATTCCAGCATGTTCGGTTGACATATGTCATCGCATTGCGGCCGAGTCGCGCGGAGCCTCGCGTCTCTTTGGCCGAGTTCCGCCCCCCGGCGCGCGGGCGGCGGCGGGGGCGCCGACTGAAACGACGGGGCGGGGACATCAGGAAGGGAGGGCGGCAGGACAACCGGGTACCGCCGCCGGACCCTTCCGGAGAAGACATGCCACTGGTCACCGCGGGCGTCGTCGTCCTCGACTGCGCCGAGCCCGAAAAACTCGCCGTGTTCTACAAGGAGTTGCTCCAGGCCGAGGAGACGGACGCCGGGGCCAACCTGGTGGAGATCAAGTCCGCCGACGGACTGCGGCTCGCCTTCCGGCGCGACGCCAACGCCACCCCGCCGAGCTGGCCGCGCCCGGAGAACTCCCTGCAGGCCCACCTGGACTTCCTGGTGGAGGACCTCGACGCGGCGGAGCGCAAGGTGGTGGAACTCGGCGGCCGCCCCCTGGAGGCCAAGGAAGGCCCCGGCCCGTACGAGGAGCGCGGCTGCTCCGACCCGGCCGGCCACACCTTCACCCTGCGCCGCACCCGCCAAACGGCCCCCAAACAGGGCTGACCGCCCGGCGCCGGCCGATCCGGGGACGGACGGGACCCGGCACGGAGCGCGCACGAAGCGGGAGCGCGCGCGAAACGGCCGCGGGGCCCGCCGGTCCGTGTCCTCGGACACGTCGTCCGGCGAGCCCCGCGGCCGGGCCGCGGGGCTACTGAAGGGACTCAGCCGCGCGGGCGGCCGAAGGGCTCAGTCGCGGCCGTGGTCGTCCTTCGTGGGCCACACGCCCGTCGTGCGTTCGATGGCCGTGGCGCCCGCGCGGTCCACGGCGCTGCGCACCACCGCGAAGATGGCGCCCTGGACCGCCGCCGCCAGCAGGATCTCGCCCCAGCGGCGGTCCGCGTCCAGCGCGTCGGGGGCGTCGTCCTCGTGCCGGACCGCCTTCCACACCGCGCGGAACGCCTTCCCGGCCACGGCGCCGCCGGCCCAGCCCAGCACGAAGCCGACGGGCTGGTAGGCGAGCGGGAACTTCTTCTTCTTGGCCACCTGTGTCTCCTTGTTCGGGTACGTCGTACGGGCGAGGGGCCGGGGAAGGTCAGGGCCTGCCCCGCGGCGGGACCTCCTCGCCGTGCGGCACCGGTCCGGGCGGCGTCCCCTCGCCGAAGGGCCGGCCGCCCAGCTCCGCACGGTGATGCGGCGTCAGCCACCCGCCCAGGTCGGGCCCCAGGGGCACGATGCCGGTCGGGTTGATGCCCGTGTGCACCTGGTAGTAGTGCCGCTTGATGTGGTCGAAGTCGACCGTGTCACCGAATCCGGGCGTCTGGTACAGATCGCGGATGTACGCCCACAGCACCGGATTCTCCGCCAGCTTCCAGCGGTTGCACTTGAAGTGTCCGTGATACACGGCGTCGAAACGGACCAGTGTGGTGAACAGCCGGATGTCCGCCTCGGTGATCGTGTCGCCGACCAGGTAGCGCTGCCCGGCCAGCCGCTCCGCCAGCGCCTCCAGCCGCCGGAACACCCCCGCGCACGCCGCCTCGTACTCCTCCTGGCCGGCCGCGAAACCCGCCCGGTACACACCGTTGTTGACGTCCTCGTACACCTCGGCCATCACCGCGTCGATCTCGTCGCGCCGCGCCCGCGGATACAGGTCCGGCGCCCCCGGCCGGTGCAGGTCGCCCCACTCGGTGGCGAAGTCCAGGGTGATTTGCTGGTAGTCGTTGGTGACCAGCGCGCCGCTGGGCACGTCCACGATCGCCGGCACGCTCACCCCGCTCGGGTAGCCGGCCTCCCGCCGGTCGTACGCCTCGCTCAGGTAGCGGATGCCGAGGACCGGGTCCCGGCCGTCGGGGTCGAGCGTGAAGCGCCAGCTGCGGTCGTCCTGGATCGGGTCGGCGACGGCCAGCGACACGGCGTCCTCCAGACCGAGCAGCCGCCGTGACACCAGCGCCCGGCCGGCCCACGGGCAGGCGCGGCTGACCACCAGCCGGTACCGCCCCGCCCGAACCGGCCAGCCGTCCCGTCCGTCGGCGGTGATCCGGTCCGCGAAGTGGCTCTTGGACCGCTTGAAGGCCTTGTGGCCGTAGGCGCTGTTGCCGCCGCCCGCGTCACTCATGCCCGTCCTCCCTGCCGTAGCGCTCTCCCGTGACCGCGTTCCCCGAAATCCGCCGACGGCACGGTGTGAGCGGCACGGAGCGCGGGCAGTCGGCGAATCGTGAGCGGGACACCCAAGGAGCACGAGAAGGCCCAGGCGACGGACCACACGGACCGCACGGACCGGCGGGGGAGGGGGAGCACCACGGAGCACGGCACACGGCCGGAGACGGCGCACCACACCGGGCACGACACGGAACCCGGCACGGACGGGAGCGCCGGGCGGGACCCGGGCGCGGACGACGGGCCGTCCGCCGACAGCAAGACCCGCGTCACCGTACTGGTGGCGCTCATGGCCAACCTGGTCATCGCCGTCGCCAAGGCGGTCGGCGGGATCATCGCCCACTCCCCGGCCCTGCTGTCGGAGGCGGCGCACTCGGTCGCCGACAGCTTCAACGAGATCTTCCTGCTGGCCGCGCTGCGCCGCAGCCGCCGCCCCGCCGACCGCAAGCACCCCTTCGGCTACGGCAAGGAGCGCTTCTTCTGGTCGCTGCTCGCCGCCGTCGGCATCTTCGTCATGGGCGGCTGCTTCTCCGTCTTCCAGGGCGTCGAGGCCCTGCGCAACGGCGCGCACGAGGACTTCCTCGGCTACACCGTGGGCCTGATCGTCCTCGCCGTCTCCCTCGTCGCCGAAGGCGTCTCCCTGCTGCGGGCGCTGCACCAGGTGCGCAAGCAGGGCGGCAGCAGCGGCCTGCGCGACCCGGCGCTGCGCACGGTCGTCGCCGAGGACGGCACCGCGGTGCTCGGCGTCACCCTCGCCATGATCGGCATGGCGCTGCACTGGATCACCGGGCAGGTCGTGTGGGAGGCGTCCGCCTCGCTCGCGATCGGCGCGCTGCTCGTCTACGTCGCCTACCGGCTCGGCTGCGACGCCCGCGACCAGCTGATCGGCGAGGCCGCGGACCCGGAGCTGAGCGGCCGGATCGGCTCCCTGCTGCGGGCGCAGCCCGAGATCGACAGCGTGGAGGCGCTGTTCACCATGAAGATGGGCCTCGACTCCATGCTGGTGGCCGCCCGGATCGACCTGGCCCCCGGTCTGGACAGCGAGCGCGTCGAGGAGGTCGCGATGCGCATCAAGCGGTCGATCGCCCGCACCGTCCCCGACGCCGACCAGATCTTCCTGGACGTCACCGACCGTCCCGCCGAGGAGGCACGGGAAAGCCCCGCCGCGACGGGGGAGCGCGGCGGGGCCTGAAGGACGGGTGCCCGGACCGGCGCCGCTCCATGCGCGGCCCCGCCGGGTTTCTTCCCGGCGCCCGCCGGCTCGGCGCCCGCGGGCTCAGTGCCCGTCGGCCGCCTCCAGCACGAACACCGGGATCGGGCGCGAGGTCTTCTCCTGGTACTCGGCGTACGGCGGGAACGCGGCGACCGCCCGCTCCCACCACTGCGCCTTCTCGGCCCCGGTGACCTCACGGGCCGTCATGTCCCGCAGCGCCGGCCCGTCCCGCAACTCGACCCGCGGGTCGGCCTTGAGGTTGAAGTACCAGAACGGGTGCGTGGGCGCGCCGCCCTGCGAGGCCACCACGGCGTAGCGCCCGTCGTGCTCCACCCGCATCAGCGGCGTCTTGCGGATCCGGCCGCTGCGCGCCCCGCGCGTGGTCAGCAGGATCACCGGCAGTCCGGTGTCCTTGAGTGTGGTCCCCTCGGTGCCGCCGGAGCTCTCGTACAACTCCACCTGCTCCCGCACCCACTGGGTGGGGCTGGGCTCGTACTCGCCCTCAAGAGGCATGGCGTCCGTCCTCTCCTCGCATCCGGGTGCCCGGCGGGGCGCCGCCGTTCGGCGTCGGCGCCGGCACCCCTCCATCCCTACCACCCGGCGCGATCCGGATGGGCGCCCCGGCCACCGGACGGCCGTATCCCGCCAGCCCCCGCGCCGCCGGCGCCCGCCGGCGCGCGGACGACCGGCGCGGACGGCCGGTCCGGGGCGCCCGCCGGCGCCGTACGGCGCTCCGCCCCGCCCGGCGTGGCCGAACACCGCCCGCGGGCGTGGCCGGTCTCCGCCGACGGGGCCCCGGCCCGGTATCCGGACTACGATGCGAAGGAGACGTTTGTCGGCCAGATGCCGCACGACGGCGATCTGGCCGAACTTGCCGTCGCCTAATAGATGCCCCGGGCATCTAATGAAGATCGGCACGACGCACCCTTCGTCTGCGAGGTCTTCCATGCCGGACCCGACCACCGCCCCCCACGCCTCCGAGCCCGTCGCGTTCCCGCAGGACCGCTCCTGCCCGTACCACCCGCCCACGGGCTACGACCCGCTGCGCACCGACCGGCCGCTGTCCCGCGTCACCCTGTACGACGGCCGCCCGGCCTGGCTCGTCACCGGGCACGCCCTGGCCCGCGCCCTGCTGGCCGACCCGCGCCTGTCCAGCGACCGCACCCGGGACGGCTTCCCCACCACCACGCCCCGCTTCGCGGCGGCCCGCGACCGCCGGCTCGCGCTCCTCGGCGTCGACGATCCCGAGCACCGCTCCCAGCGGCGCATGATGGTGCCCAGCTTCACCCTCAAACGGGCCGCCGCGCTCCGGCCGCGCATCCAGCACATCGTCGACGACCTGCTCGACGCGATGATCGCGCAGGGGCCGCCCGCCGAACTGGTCGGCGCGTTCGCGCTGCCCGTGCCCTCCATGGTGATCTGCGAGCTGCTCGGCGTGCCCTACGCCGACCACGAGTTCTTCGAGGAGCAGTCCAGGCGGCTGCTGCGCGGACCGGACGTCGCCGACACGCTGGACGCGCGCGACCGGCTGGAGGAGTACCTGGGCGACCTGATCGACCGCAAGCGCGAGGAACCGGGCGAGGGGGTGCTGGACGAGCTGGTCCGGCAGCGGCCGGCCGACGGCGGACCGGACCGCGCGGAGGTGATCTCGCTGGCGGTCATCCTGCTCGTCGCCGGGCACGAGACCACCGCCAACATGATCTCGCTGGGCACCTACACCCTGCTCCAGCACCCGGGCCGGCTGGCCGAACTGCGCGCGGATCCGGCGCTGCTGCCCGCCGCGGTCGAGGAGCTGATGCGGCTGCTGTCCATCGCCGACGGACTGCTGCGGCAGGCCACCGAGGACATCGAGGTGGCCGGCGCCACGATCCGGGCCGGCGACGGCGTGGTCTTCTCGACCTCTGTCATCAACCGCGACCAGGACGTCTACCCGGCTCCCGACGCGCTGGACTTCCACCGCTCGACCCGCCACCACGTCTCCTTCGGCTTCGGCATCCACCAGTGCCTGGGCCAGAACCTCGCCCGCGCCGAACTGGAGATCGCCCTGGGCGCCCTGGTGCGGCGGCTGCCCGGCCTCCGGCTCGCGGCCCCGCCGCAGGAGATCCCCTTCAAACCCGGCGACACGATCCAGGGGATGCTGGAACTCCCCGTGACCTGGTAAGAGGCTGCCGTCATGCCCATCGACATCGACAAGGACGTCTGCATCGGCGCCGGCCAGTGCGCCCTGGCCGCCCCGCACGTGTTCACCCAGGACGACGAGGGCTTCAGCACCCTGCTGACCGACCCGGAGACCGGCGCGGCCGACCCGATGGCCCGCGTCGCCGCGAAGGCCTGCCCCGTCGGCGCGATCACGATCACGGAGCCGCCCGCCTGACACCCCGGAGCCCGCAGCCCGGAGCCCGTAGTCCGGAGCCCGGGGAGGCCGACACCCCGGGCCCTGGAACCCTTGGGGGCTCGGCCGCGCCGCCCGGCCCGGTGGGATCTCCGGCCGGGCTCGGGCCGCGCGTCCTCACCCGGGCGGCCACGACCGGTCGCCCGGGGCCGCTGCGGGCTCCGCGGGCTCCGCGGGCTCGGGGGCGTCCAGCACGGACAGCGGCAGGCGGGACAGCGCGGCGGGGTCGGCGATCACCTCGTAGGCGGTGATCCGGTCCTCCCGGACGGTGATGTCCAGGGCGAACAGGAGCCGGCCGGCCGGAGCGACCACCGCGCCGACACGGCCGCCGCCCAGGGCCGCGGCGGCGTACCGGTCGCGGGCGCGCAGGGCGACGGTGCCCCGCGCGACGGCGCG